>CAITYU010000025.1 GCA_903896675.1 uncultured Planctomycetaceae bacterium | reverse complement strand
CGGTTTGGCCAGTTGAAAGGCTTTGAGTGAATCATTCATTTCCGTTTCAAAATCGTGACCACCATCGACGAGAACGAGGTCCTGCGAGCCTGCCAGCCCGGCTGTTACGGGGCAGAAAGCACGACTGTCCGCGGCGATCAGCCGAATTTTCTGCTGCAGTTCCGGACGTGCCTGACTGACACAAAAGGGCCCGCGATCGCGATACATCAGTCTGAGAAACTGGTCATTCTGATCGGCATCGGCCAGATTCAGCCCGGCGGCATTGTCTGCGGCAATCTGCTGCTGCGGCAGATCCAGTGAGGTGATGCGAGCACGGGGCCCGCTGTTGGCAGCCAGCATCACGGTGGTGGAGCCATGAAATGTGCCGAATTCAAAGATGTTCTCTGCACTGGTGATTTTCAGCAGGGCGGCCACGAGGGCACTTTCCAGTGTGAACAGACTGCCGATACCACTGGATGGCATCAGCATCGAGATTTCAATATTTTGCCCGGGCCACTGCTGCTCGACTGCCTGAAACAGCCTGCGCGGTCGAATGACGGGAATGGTAACAGGTTGAGTCATGTGATTTCCGGGGTGAGGCGGGCTGTTGATGTCCGTCGGGGTGGATGATCAGGTCACGCGGCACCGCAGCAACTGCTGCAGTCGTGGTGCTTCGCTGCGCAACTGCTGGAAGCTGCCGTGGTCGACAAAAACGATGCCGAATTTCTGCAGTCCGGGATCCGTCACAGGTTCCCCGGGTTTCCCCCAGATCGTGCGATCAAAAATGCGGGGCTGGATTTCGGCGTCAAACTGGATTTCCTGCAGTATGCCACAGTGATCCGCCATCAGGCAGTGCCGCGTGATACACCGCTGTGGCGGCAGCGTCCGAGGTACATGGAATGGCAACCCGGCTGCTGCTTTGACAATCAACTCAGCATAAGGCACTGTGGTTGCATGTCGCACCAGATCCACGTAGAGGTCTCCGGGAGCCCGTCGGCAGACGTCGAGGATGGCGGGGCGCCCGTCCGATCGTCGAATGAACTGCAGATGAAAGATCCCGTCCTGCAGTTGCAGCTGCGTCGCCGTGTGCTGAACTGCCTGCAGCACTTCGGCCAGCGTTTCCGGTGTGCAGGACGTGATGGAACTGGCCGCCGACACCCGGTAGGGACTCAGGTGGTAATACTCGTCATCGGCGAAGCTGAACACAACCTGCTGTCCCTGCAGCAGGCAGGTCAGGCCGTGCCGAGTCCCCGTCACAAATTCTTCGACCACAATCCGTCCTGCTCGTGATGCGACCAGCGCTGCCTGAGCCGCAGCGATGGCCGCTTCAAGCGTGTGTGCGGTCTGGATGCCCTTGCCGCCGGTGAGATCGACAGGTTTGACGATCACGGGCAGACCCAGCTCTGTGACGGCTGCCGTGACATCTGACACATCGGTGCAGCCGACGGCCCGCGGTCCGGGTAACCCGACCTGCCGGGAAAACTGCCGCCAGCGATCCTTGTGATGGATGATGCCGCAGATCTCAGGCGAATCGTGACCTGGCATTTGCAGTTCCGCTGCGACAAAGGCACAGGAGACTGCGGAAAAGTCATTGCAGCACGCGCAGACGGCATCTGCGCGAAACTGAATCGCTGCAGCCAGCACGGCCTGCGGATCAGAGTAATCGCAGTGCAGAAACAAATGGCTGTAGCGGTGACCGGGTTCATCCGGGCGATTCCCGGCTGTGGCCACAGTCCAGCCAAGATTTCTGGCGGCCTTTATCAGAGGCACGTCCGAATGTCCGCCACCGGCGATCAGCAGTCGAGTCATTTCAGTGGCACAAAATACATAACGGTTTCGACAACACCCTCGGTGTAATGCCGCAGATAGATAGCGTAACGAGAATCGATATTCAGGACGAGACGGGGAATCTGCCAGAGATCGCTGGCGAGGTGATAGACACAAATCGCCAGTCGCGGCCGGTATCGGGAAATGGTCCGCACACTGCCCTGCAAAGCACTGACCTCACTGCCTTCGATATCCATCTTCAGCCATGTCAGATCCGGCAACTGCATGGAATCAAGTGTGCGAACGGGAATTGTCAGCGTGCCGTGGGCCGAGATGGCAGCCACACTGCCGTGGCCTTCCAGCGTCGCTGTCCCTGCCTGTTCGCCAAGGGCGCAGCCAACGACATGGACCCGGTGGTCATCGTGAAATCGTGCTTCGATCTGCTGCAGATTCTGCGGGTGCGGTTCAAAACACCAGGAGTGTGCAGCTCCGGGGCAAACCTGCAGAAACTGAGCCGTGGTGGCACCGTCGTACCCACCGACATCGGCAAAGACTTCACCATCCTGACGCAGTTCAAGGAAATCCTCAAAATACTGCTGTGCCTGCCGATCGGTAAAACCCTGCAGAGCGGATACGTCGGCGTGCAGGCGGAACTGGACCAGTCGATCCAGCACCTCCACAGACAATGAATCAGCGAGGCGAGACCGCAGCGCGGCCAGTTCACTCAGATGTGCCGCAGTCTGGTCCGTAAATCCGGACCAGAAGCGAACTGCCGGCAATTGCAGTCCGGAGTAGCGGCTAAAGCTGAAAAAGTCACAGTGCTGCAGTCCGGCGGCGGTCAGGGCTGTGGCAGCCGATGCTGGCCGCCCCAGTTGCGTGGCGACCACGAGGCTGTCCGGGGGTGCCTGCGAAAGCCTGATCACGGGGACATTGCCGAACACGGAGTGTGAACAGTGGTCGTCCACGATCGCGACAATGGACAGTTCGCGACAAATCGCGGCCGCAGCAGCTGTCGCTCCGAACAGGTATCGGCGTTCCGGGTGCTGCAGGAAGTCCTGCACAGTGCTCCATGACGGTACTCCGTGGAACCGCATTCGGCCGACTGATGCTGTCGCAGAGTCAGACTGCATAGGCATGCCGACCCAGTTCGACCCACAGACCGCAGCGTGCAGATTCGGCGATGGCTTCCATCATCTGCAGGCCCTCGAGGGCCATTTCGGCACTGGCAATACTGTCCTGAGCAATACGTCCATCGAGTTCGGAGCGGGGCCGGAGCCAGTCTGCGATGTCGGAGTAATAATTTGCAAAAGCCTCGAGGAAACCGTCGGGATGTCCGGGCTTGAAGCGGGCATAGCGGTCCTGTCCGCAGACTTCGGCATCCATGGAGCTGCGAGTCAGCAACTGAATGCGGCCGCAGCGATCACTGAGCTGCAATACCTCGGGCTGCATCTGCAGCCATTCCGCACTGCCTTCCGTCCCGAAGACACGAATTCGCAGACCGTTGGCACAACCAAGGAAGCACTTCCCATACCACAGGTCCACGGACAGTGAACCGGTGTAACGAGCCATGGCATGCACGCTGTCCACAACTTCCGTGAAGTGTCCCTTTGAGTACTGACAGGCGGTGACGCTGATCGGGTGCTGACCGGTCACAAATCCAATCAGGTGATGCAGGTGCACGCCCAGATCGAGTGACACGGTGGGCAGACTGCCATCCGTCAGTCGCCACGCCTGGGGCTGCGGCAACTGGAAGGGTCTGCCGGCCCAGCGAATGAACCCTTCCTGGGGCATCTCTGCGGCGACGTGCACAAGATTTCCGAGGCGACCTTCGGCGATCATCTGTCGCAGCTCGCGAATGGCGGGGTAACCTGAGTAGTTGAAGGTAACAGCCAGTTTTCCCTGAGTGGCATCGCGGACGGCGATAATGCGTTCCACTTCCGCAGGCGAGCAGGCGAGCGATTTTTCACTGATCACCGGAATACCGGCCTGCAGCACGTCACAGATGATATCCGCGTGCTGCGGCGTGGGCACCAGCACACAGACGGCTGCCAGCCGACCGGCGAAGTGGTCCAGCATGGCGTGGTAGTCTGTGAATGCAGCCGACGCGGGCAGCGACAGCGCATCGGCTGTTTCACTGCAGAGCTGCGGAGACCGACTGAACGAACCGCAGACAATTCTCCAGCGGTTGTCCATGCGGGTGGCAATGTGGTGTGTTCGCCCCACAGCCGACTGCAGAGAACCGCCGATGAGCGCGAGTGGCAAAGGCGACTTCACAGCATATCTCCTGCCGAAATCCCATGCGCCAGTTGCGAGTCGCCAGGGCGCAGCGTCTGCCGTACCACGTACAGCGGACGGCGTTTGACTTCTTCGAAAACCATGCCGAGATACAACCCGATGATCCCGAGGTTGGCAAACCCGAGGCCTCCGAGAAAACACAGCAGCAAGGCCAGTGTTGTCCAGCCTTCCGGGACAGAACTGAGCCAGAAGTAACGGCCGAGGGTAAACAGACCAAACAGCACCGACCCGGCTGACAACAGCAGGCCAAACTGGATGGACAGCCTGAGAGGGCGGTTGGAATGTGCCACCATGACCCCAAGCCCCAGCCGATACAGGCGGGCCAGCGAATAGGCGCTGTGGCCCGCAAACCGGCTGCTGTGCGGCACGTCGACCACCTGCTTTTGAAACCCCACCAGTTCCAGAAACATGGGCAGATTCTGATTGCGTTCGCAGAAGAGACTTACGGCAGCTGCCACATCCCGTTTCATCAGGCAGAAATTTGCTACGCCGGAATCCATACTGCGTTCGCTGAGAAAATTGAACACCCGGCAATACCAGCGGGATGCCGTTCGACGCAGCCACGTGTCCTGTCGCAGACTGCGGCGTGCCTGGACCAGATCCGCTCCCTGTGCCGCGGCGCGAAACAGGTCCGGAATCGCCTCCGGGGGGTCCTGCAGGTCACAATCCATCACGATCACCCAGTCACCGGTGGCATGCCGCAGTCCCGCCTGAATAGCGAAGTGCTGTCCGTAGTTGCGGCTGAGCTGCAGGCCGCGAATTCGAGCATCTGTGTGAGCCAGCGTCACGATCTGCTGCCAGTCGTTCTGCGGGCTGCCGTCGTCCACAAAGATCAGTTCAAACGACGCTTCCAGTTGAGCAAACACCGACACCAGTCGCCGATACAGCTCCGGGATGCAGGCTGCAGTCCTGTAGCAGGGTGTGACGACAGTGAATTGAGGTGCAGTCATAAAACACTGACCACTGGCTCGACGCAGCAGCGGGTGGAGGGAATTCAGAACTATCCATGCCCTGCAGATTCGAAACGTGCAATTGAATTCCGTTGTGTGGGGGAAAGTCCGCACAACTCGTGCCGTTACAGACTGCCCGGAGGTCAAATCCGGTGTAATCGATCGACTGGCAGGTTGGTTACGGCGAGTGAGCGGCAGCGGCGGGTTTTTGAGGCCTCGTGAGCGGAACGGCGATACCCGGCGGTGGGTCGCTCAAGCCCCTCGCGGCACAGTGAAAACAGCTCCCGCTGGCTGGCACCATGCGGCTCACAAACGCATGTACGGCGGCACATACGGCTTCGATCCGGATCACTTAACCTGAACCGTTTCCGTACAACCGGTCGACTTACGAACGACATATTGCGGCTTGCGATTGACGTTCAGGTGCAGTCGACCAATGTACTCGCCGATGACCCCCAGACTGAGCAATTGCAGTCCGCCCAGCACCAGCACGGCTACGATGATGGACGCGTAACCGGGAACCACCAGCCAATTCATGAGGGCGGAAACCAGGTACCAGAAGCCGAGAAACAGTCCACCACCGGCGGCCACCAATCCCAGCAGAGACACCATCTGCAGCGGCAGCAGCGAAAAGTTGGTGAACATGTTCATCGCCAGTACAAACAGTTTCCGCAGCGTGTAGCCTGAACGGCCGTCGTGGCGGGCCGAATGCGGTACGATGACAGAGCCGATGCGGCTGGTATTCCAGGCCAGCAACCCGTCAATGAAGGTGAAGTTGAGGTCGTAACGCAGTACGGCCTGCACCAGCTCACGCCGCATGCAGCGAAACGAAGTGAGTGTGACCGGAACTCGAAACACCAGCCGGAAGAACCAGTTGATCACCGCGGATCCCAGGTTTCTGCCGGCGGCGTGTTTCTTGCTGTCGTAATTCGCATACACCAGATCGGCGTTCTGCAGCCGGAGTGATTCCATCAGGGCTGGCAGAGATTCCGGAGGGTGCTGCAGGTCGTCATCCATGGTGATGATGACGTCTCCGCTGCAGTACCTGAAGCCGCACATGATGGCATTGTGCTGCCCGAAGTTGCGCATCAACTGGATCCCCAAAGTCTGGTCTCGGGCGGCAGCCAGTCTGCAGATCTCGGCCCATGCATCGCCGGGACCATTGTCGTCCACCAGCACGAACTGGATTGGAGCGTGGCTGAGAGTCTGGCAGGCCGTATCCGCGCGGCGGATGAGTTCGGCCAGACAATTGCCGGAGCCGTACACAGGGATCACCACGGAAATCCTGCCGGCGAGCGGCATTTCAATGGGCTGTGTCAAACTGACTGCTCCTGTACGCGAATGTGATACCAGTGCAGCATTTCAAACGGACGAAACCCGGCCGACTGGTACAAGCGTACCGCCGCGAGGTTCTGCACCTGTGTCACCACGGCGAGCTCTGTGCAGCCAGCCAGCGACGCTGCCCGCAGCACCTGCAGCAGCAACTGACGTCCGATCCCGTGCCCCTGCAGCTGCGGTGTCACCGAGACCAGACCGATCCGTGCCACGGGTTGGCTGAACCGAACCGTGATCATGCCTGCCAGCACACTTCCCAGCTTCGCAATCAGCACCTGATCGGCAATCTCCCTGAAGCAACTGCGCTGCAGCCAGATCCGGTACATTTCGTCACAGACTTCCGGAGCGAAACCGTGGTCGAGCCGGAACCGTGAGCCCCAGCCGGCCTGCCGTGCGAGGAGGGTCAGGTCAGCATCGGCGGTGCCGTAGGTGTCGAAAAAACGCAGAGCTGGCTGTGCGACAGTGTCCGAGTCTGCCGGACAGGCATCCGGCAGCGCTGCTCGCAGTTCCAACTGCGTCACGACGAAACACGCAGCCATGCCCGGTTGCAGCGTATGCCCGGCGAAGCAGGCCAGACGAATCCCCTGCTCTGTCATACAACGTCGCACCTCGGCCAGCGGCGGCAGGCTGCCGACTGCGGAGATCCGGGCAACGGAGTATCCGAGAAACTGCGAGTCCCATGTCAATGGTTGTAGTTCCACCGGAACTCCGCATTCAGATCGGGACGCTGACGCGGGACAGACAGAAATTTCGCACGGCGTCGATCACCAGTTGCTGGTCGGCAGCAGACAGTTCGTAGTACATCGGCAGGCGAATCAGCCTTGAACTGAGTTGTTCCGTCTGCGGCAGGTGCAGTCCCGGGGCGAACTGACTGCCGCAGGGGGAATTGTGCAGCGGCACGTAGTGAAAAACGGCCCGGATCGACAGCGAACGCAGATATTCCAGCAGCTCATCACGCAGTGTCTGGGTGGGCAACAGCACAAAGCACAGGTGGTAATTGCTGGTACAGCCTTCGGGGATTTCCGGCAGTTGCAGCAGGCCCTGCTGCTGCAGGGGCAAAAGTTCCTGCAGGTAGCGCAGGTAAATTTCCTGACGGCGGTCAGAGATGCGATCCATCTCTTCCAGTTGTCCGTACAGGAACGCACTGCAGATTTCACTGGGGACGTATGACGAGCCCACATCCACCCACGTGTACTTATCGACTTCACCGCGAAAAAATCGCTGCCGATTGGTCCCTTTGTCCCGGATAATCTCAGCCCGCTGGATCAGTTGTGGATCGTTGATGCACAGCGCCCCGCCTTCACCGCAGATGTAATTCTTGGTCTCGTGAAAACTGTAGCAGCCGAGGTCACCGATGGAACCGAGGGCTCGCCCGTTGTACCACGAGTTGACGCCCTGAGCCGCATCCTCAACCACACGCAGACCGTGTCCGCGAGCGATTGCCATGATCCGGTCCATTTCGCAGGCTACACCCGCGTAGTGCACCACACAGATGGCTCTGGTGCGTTCTGTTATGGCATCTTCAATCAGGGCTTCATCGATGTTCAGCGTATCGGGCCGTATATCCACGAAGACAGGGCTGGCCCCCATGCGAACAAAAGCGGAAGCGGTGGAGACAAACGTGTAGGACGGCATGATGACTTCATCACCGGGGCCGAGGTCGCACAACTGAGCAGCCATCTCGAGGGCCGCGGTGCATGACGGCGTCAGCAGAACCTTCGGAATACCGAATCGCTCCTGCATCAAATGTGCGCATTTTTTCGTGAAGTGACCGTCACCGCTGAGATTGCCGAAGGTCACGGCCTGAGCGATGTAGAACAGTTCCCTGCCGGCAATGAAGGGCTTGTTGAAAGGGATTTTGTCAACTGTGGCCATCGATACCTGCCAGATCACGCCAGTGGACCGTTTTGACAACGATTCACTGTCATTTTGTGTGCTGAGCCGAACCTGAGACAGTTCAGAGTCTCTGCTTAACCTGGTAGGAGAATTACGATTGGGCAACTGAAACTACGCAGCAAGTCATCCGATTGAGTTTGTCGGGATTACGCAACCGTCAGGAACGATATGGCCGGTGTGAACGGTATTATTCGCATCACCGGCACTCATTAGTGATTCAGTGCGACGCCGGATTTCTTCAGGAAGTGCCGGGATCGTCGGCTGCAGCCGTCAGGGTGACTATTTTCTTGCGGCAGCCAGAATGGCCTCTTCACGAGCCAGCCCGAGATCGTGGTCGACCATCAGTCGCGCCAGTTCTTCGAGAGACGTGGATGCAGTCCACCCAAGCTTTTCCTGTGCCT
>CAITYU010000024.1 GCA_903896675.1 uncultured Planctomycetaceae bacterium | reverse complement strand
CGGTTCGAAACAGCCGCTGATTTCGCGGACTGCTGCCGGCAATGGCTGACGGCTCCGACGGCGGAAATGCTGTGTCCTCCCTTGCATGCACAGCTCACGTGCTGGCGGCTGGGGCTCACTCTTGGGCTGTTCGGGACACGCTGTCAGGGCTTGCTGCAGCTCTGCCGTACGGTATCGCCGGACCCTGCTGACGCACGTCTGCCCCGGGAACTGCTGAATCGCTTCGACTGGGTGATGGGGCTCACACTCGGTGCCACGGAAATCCATTCCCTCTGTTCGTCGCTGCAGGTGCAGATTCCTCAGTTCACCTGCGATCAGCCGCTGGCCACGGCCTTCTATCGTGGCAGCCGATTACTGCGACGAGATCTGCCGGCCCTGCAGGAACAGCTTCGGATTGCTCAGGATTGGTGGCGAAATCTGATCGGCGCCCTGACCCGGGAATTACCGGCCGTGTCCGAATCCGCATGGCCACTTGCAGAACTGGGCATTCAGACACGGTTCGCCCCTGATTCCGCTATGGCTCGCAGCACGTGGCCATCCCTCGCCGCTCGGCTGACACTGCCGGCAGAAGCGGTTGCCGCTTTCTGTGAAACGTGCCGCCGTAATCCGGATCGGAGTGGCTGGAAAACAGCCATCGAGGCCCTGAACTATCGCCTGTTGAAACACCTCCGCTGGGGTACGGGTGACTCAAAAACTATAACTCCTCCCAGAAGCCCTGCTCCCGCAGCCACCGACTGATGGCGACTTCGCAGATTTCCTGAACTGTCGCCGGCGTCCGGCCGGCCAGTCGCTGCTGCAGAATTGCCCGCCGCAGCAAATGCGCTGTCAGCGGCTGAAGTCGGGTCGTGATCGGTACCAGAATGCCCCCGGAAAGTGCTGCCGGTCGAGATTCCGGATTGGAAGCTGCCCCAGCATCTGAATCCTGCGACGCGCGCGGCGCATCACCCCCGATAAATCGTTTCTGTTGTTCCGTCAGCCCGATCGCCGCCTCCAGTTTCCTCCGTTCACTCATCTGTCCCCTCCATTTTTAACAGCAACTCTTCAAAGCAACGCTCCACGTCAGCGGCTGCCTCAGCCGCCCGTGGTCCCATGCGTGTCACCACATTCCCCTGCTGTGCCGCTTCGCGAAACGCCTGCAGATCACGCACCTGTGAAGCACACAGATCCGCCCCCAGACTGCTCCCGGCAACACGCACCTCGCGACTGATAACGTCTCGACGACGCATCCGATTCAGCACAAGGCATCCCCGGGGACGACCACCGTTCAACTCCTGGGCATATCGCAGTGTCGCCGTCGCCTGCTGCACGCTGCGCACATCCAGAATCGAGGGCGTTACGGGGAGAATGGCGAGGTCCGCCAGCAGTAACAGCGTACGGCTCTGATCATCCAGCGTTGCCTGACCATCCCCAATCACAAAATCATGCGTTCGCTGCAGTTCACGAACCACCCCCACGACCTCCTCCGGTGTTCGCGAACTCCTGACCGTGACGGACGGCTCTGCCTCCTGCAGCCAGACACTGCTGGAGCTCTGCACATCCGCATCCACCAGCGCCACACGATGACCGCGATCATACAGCCAGACCGCCAGATGCACGGCCAGCGTGCTTTTCCCGACTCCACCCTTCGAATTTGCCAGCACGATCACCATGCCTGCAGACTTACCGCATTGTTGAGCAGCTGGCAAGCAGGCAAATTTGCCTGAAACTCGGCTATCGGTGATTCAATACATCAACTTGAAGTTTGAGGTGGGATATGCCGTATCCGCTATGCTTTCGGGAAAGGAGAGTTCACGAGCTGGCATGGCCGGACACTCGCATAGCCAGCCGTCTGCACAGCCTGCCAGCCAGCCTCTTGCGCCAGCCGGTCGGTGGACGTATGCTGGACCTGCGAAACACCGGCCCGCAGACCGGTATCAACTACCGGTCATCAGGCCGGTGACTACCGGGTTCCAGGCCGGAGTTTTACCGGGTCTCAGGCCGGTCCATACCGGTCGCCAGGCCGGCGTTTTACCGGGTTCCAGGCCGGTTTTTTGGGCGTTTTTCTCAATGAATTCAACCATCTGCCAGGGGGTAAATAATAAATGTTGTTTAATAAAAGAACAAAACATGTTGTTTCGCTTTTTTCTGAATCAGGTCGGCCGCCGCCGGACATCTCACCCGATATGACCGTCGCTGAACCAGTCCCAACACCGCTGCATGTTGCCTGCCGCTCTTCGGGAATCGACGAGCTGAATCTGGCAGAGTTTCCACTCACGCATCTCGGCAGTCGCAGCGAACACTCGCTCACAACCCTCGAATTCAGCGATCAGGTGTTTGACGAACGCTCGCACCAGCCGGTGCAGCGTTCACTGCTGGTCACGGGCAGTCCACTCTACGGGTTGCCCGGCCCAACCGATGCTGACGTGCTGCTCACGCTGCTGCATCTGACCAGTCTGCGAAATGCGTTTCAGGGACGCCGCATCGAGTTCACACGTTATGAACTGGTCCGGTTTCTTGGCTGGGATCCCGGAGGTGCCTCGTGGCGCAGGCTGGATGAATCATTGCAGCGATGGGCCACCGTGACGCTGCAGTACCGGCAGGCATGGTGGGACCGCAGCGGACAACGCTGGAAAAATCAATCCTTCCACATTCTCGAATCGCTCAGTCTGCACGGGCGAGCCGATGGTGCTGAGGACCGATTGTCCTCGTTCACCTGGAGCGAATCGGTGTTCAGCAGCTGCCAGGCTGGCAATCTGAAACGGCTCGACCTGAATCAGTACTTCAGCCTGCAGCGACCGGCTGCCCGACAGCTGCTGAGATTTCTGGACAAACGATTCTACCACAGCCGACACCTCGAATTTCCCTTGCGCACACTGGCCTGCGAACACATAGGACTCAGCCGCCGCTACGACACCTATGACCTCAAACGCAAACTGCAGCCTGCCGTCGAGGAACTCGAGGCGATCGGTTTTCTCCAGCCCGTGCCCGCATCATCCCGCTATCGCCGTCAGGCCAAAGGGGAATGGAACGTCGTTCTGGACCGCACGCCTGATGCCGGTCGTCAGCAGCACAATGTGGCTCTGGTCCACGAACTGACCACCCGCGGTATTGCTGCCGCCACGGCCAGTCGCCTTGTAAGGGCCTTCCCTGCCCCCCGGATTGAAGAAAAACTGCGATGGCATGACCAGCTCAGGCTGGCCGGAGATCGTCGCGTGGCACGCAATCCAGCCGGCTTCCTGCGGGCCGCCATTCAGAGAGATTTCCTCATTCCACAACGTGATCAGTCACCGGCATCCCGTTCCGATCCTGCCCGG
>CAITYU010000023.1 GCA_903896675.1 uncultured Planctomycetaceae bacterium | reverse complement strand
GTCTGATAGGCACCATTGAACAACTGCACAAACCGCACACCACGTTCCAGCAGCCGTCGGGCCAGAATGCAGTTTCTGGCGTAATCGGCCTTCAGTGGATTGGCGACGTCGTCCGCTCCATAGGCTCGCAGGGTCGTCGCCGACTCACTGCTGATGTCCGTAATCCCGGGAATACTGAGCTGCATGCTGGCCGCCAGTTCATAGCTGGATATTCGCGCGGCCAGTTCGGAATCACCGGGAAACTGCTGCAGATGACGCTCATTCATGCGCCGCAGAAACCGGCGAGTCCGCTGATCGCGCTGGTCACTTATCCCGGCCGGTACTGAAAGATTGCGAATCGGCTTTGACGTATTGAAATCCGTTCCCTGAAATGCAGCCGGCAGAAAACCGGGGCCCCAGTTGTTGATGGAATTCTGCGGCACACCACGTGGGTCCGGAATGGCGACATAGGCCGGCAGGTTTTCGTTCTCACTGCCCAGCGCATACGTTGCCCACGACCCCACACTGGGAAAACCATCCAGCGTGAAGCCGGTCGACATATAGTTTTCACCAGGACCGTGAGTATTGGTTTTGCCCTTCACGGAATGCAGAAAACACAACTGATCGGCCAGCGATCCGAGGTGCGGCAGCAGATCCGAAATCATCTTGCCGGACTGGCCGCGGGGCCGGAACTGCCACGGACTGCGAGTCAGATTGCCCTGCTCTCCCTGAAATGTCACCAGCTTCTCTCCACCCGGCATCGGCTGACCATGACGCCGCCACAGCTCGGGCTTGTAATCAAAGGTATCCAGATGACTGCAGGCCCCGGAACAGAAAATCACCACGACTCGGCGAGCTGCTGCAGGCTGGTGAGCCGGACGATCTGCAAATGGATGCGCTGCATCAATCTGCGGCCGAATCGGAGCCTTGCCACTGACCGTTCCCAGTGGCTCATCGGCTGCCCGCAACAAACCCTGCTGTGACAGCAGAGCGGCACAGGCAATGCCACTGAGCGCCTGCACTGAGTTCCCCAGGAAACCACGCCGATCCAGTAAATGCCGACTGGCGGGCAACATCGTCTCGGTATACATCCCAATTCCTCACTGTACTGTCCGGGGCGCCACTGCTGGCGTCAGCTTGACCAGCCCGCCACCGGCAGTCAATGCCGCTGCTGCAAAACCGAAGTCGGAAATCGGGATTCCCCGACAACACACTGACAGCAATCGGCAGGACTGCATGTGATGCATGGCCAGCACTCCCGTCAGCAGTGCAATTCACGGAACGCAGCCGTGCATTTGAAACCTTAACCGACTACACTCACAGGCTGGCAGAAAATTCCGATACCCACACCGGTCTACTGGTCGAGGCAGGTATGGCAGCACATTCGCGTCGCCTTGCACAGGCGGAAGTTGAAAACGTTCGTTCCCTGATTCGCAGCGTGGGAATTCGTGCCACACCGGCCCGAATTGCCGTACTGCAGGAACTCCGCGCCGCCACCTCGCCCGTGGCGCATGCAGAACTCTCCGTTCGTCTGGTGCCTCGCGGTTTCGACAAGGCAACCGTTTTTCGCAACCTCAACGATCTCGCCGATTCGGGACTCGTACTGCGCACAGAACTGGGTGACCATGTCTGGCGGTTTGAAGCACTGGACCCCGAACAGCCGGGGGCAGCAAGACACCCCCACTTCATCTGCACGACCTGCGGCACAGTGCAGTGCCTCGAACCCATGGAATTTACCGGTGTCCCGCGAAAACGCACAGGCAGCATCGGTCGCGTCACCGAGATTCTGCTCAAGGGCGAGTGCTCGGACTGCACCGGAGACTAATGCAACTCGATTGCATCAGCATTGATTTTACAGATAATTGAAGATACCCTCTGCAGACGGGTGCCCGTTATCCGGTCGCGCACTCCGCGCACCTGCGATGCCCGATCAGAGGAGCATTCCTTGATGACTTCCCGAATTCCAGAGCGACTGCCCGTGACCGTTCTCTCAGGCTTCCTCGGTGCCGGAAAAACCACCCTGCTGAACCACGTACTGTCCTCACGTCATGGCTTGCGAGTTGCCGTAATTGTGAACGACATGAGTGAGATCAACGTCGATGCCCGCTCGGTAGCCGAAGGTCCTGCAAGGCTCAGTCGCACCGAAGAACGACTGGTCGAAATGTCAAATGGATGTATCTGCTGCACACTGCGTGAGGATTTGCTGCAGGAGGTCTCAAAGCTGGCACAGGAGGGCCGTTTCGACTACCTGCTCATCGAATCCACAGGAATCTCGGAACCCATGCCGGTAGCCGAGACATTCACCTTCACTGACGAAAACGGCCGTTCGCTCAGTGATTTCGCAAGGCTCGACACCATGGTCACCGTGGTGGATGCTGCGTCTTTCCCCGCCGATTTTGCGTCTCAGGATGAACTGCGTGACCGCCGCATCGGGCTTGATGAAAACGACTCACGCGACCTGTCGCTGCTGCTGGCGGATCAGATTGAATTTGCAGATGTGATCATCCTGAACAAGACCGACCTTGCTTCTCCGCAGCAGCGCGGGCAGCTGCTGGCAGTGCTCAAACGCATGAATCCGGACGCCCGCGTACTGCAGGCCGAGCACGGGCAGGTTCCGCTGATGGAAATTCTGAACACCGGGCTGTTTCGGATGGACCAGGCTGCCACTCACCCGGAATGGCTGGCAGTGCCCCGTGGACAGCAGCACTCAGAATCTGACGAATACGGCATTTCCAGCTTTGTGTATCGAGCCCGTCGCCCGTTTCATCCTCAGCGATTGCACGACTTCTGGACAGAACATGAACTGTCCGCAGAGATCCTGAGGTCAAAAGGGTATTTTTGGCTCGCCTCCAGACCGCAGCTGGCTGGGTTCTGGTCACAGGCAGGAGCCGTGATTTCCGCTGACTGCGGTGGTGCCTGGTGGGCTGATACTCCGCTGGATCAATGGCCTCCGGAACAGCAAAACGAACTGCAGCCGATCTGGGACAAAAACTGCGGTGACCGTCGCCAGGAACTGGTGATCATCGGTCAGCATCTGCGGGCAGGCGCAGTGTCAGACGCGCTTGATGCCTGCCTGCTGACCGAAGCTGAACTTGAGGCGGGTCCGGAACACTGGATCGCTTTTGACGACCCGTTTGAGCCGTGGGAACTGCCTGAGGATGAACAGTCGAACGAGTAATCGGAATTCAAGCCATGGGTGGAACTGATATCCGCACGACGCCGGCAGAGCCCCGGCTGGTTCGTCCAACGCTGCTGCGGGCCTTCCTCGCGGGCGAATACCTGTCTCTCGGAATTCTCTGTTTCTCCGCAGCGATCGGGCTGCTCTGGCTGCTGTTTGGAACTGCCAGCCCCGTGGCCTCCGCAGCGATGATAACAGGGTGCTGCTGGACAGCATTCCGCGCGGTTGGCGGCATGGCCGGAGAATTCCGAGCCGGCTGGGTCTCGGCCTGCGTCACGGCGATGGCGCTGCTGCTGTGGCTTTCCGCCGTCCGGGATGTGCCCGCCTGGCTGGCCACCAGCTGGGCGTCTCCGGCGACCCTTGCGTTGCTGTCTTCGGTGTTGTTTTGCTGCGATGTGCTGGACATCAGGCACGTGCAGAATCAGCACATCACTCCGGAATTACGTCGTCGCCGCGACGGCCTGCGAGTCGTGTTGGTGGTCTGCGGACTGTTTACGCTGTGGGGTGTGGGACTGCCGATCGCCACCGAACTGTACCGTCAGGGCCCCCCGGACTCAGCATCGCAGCTGGAGCGAATGGCGTTGCCGCAGCATATTGGGTTTCGCTGCGGCGAAGCGTTTGTCACCCTCTGCTTTTTCATTCTGGGTGCCAATATCGGCAGCTTCCTGAATGTTGTCGCCTGGCGTTTACCGCAGGGACGATCGATCGTCTCAGGCGATTCCTGCTGTCCAGGCTGCGGTAAAAGCATCAGCCGGCGTGACAATGTCCCGATTCTCGGCTGGCTGTGGCTCGGTGGCCGCTGCCGCAGCTGCCAGTCCGCGATCTCCAGTCGCTATCCGAAAGTAGAAGCCCTGACCGGCGGCATTTTTCTGTTGTTTTACTTTCTGCAGCTGATCTCCGGCGGCGCTACACTGCCACTGCGGACGATCAACCTGTATCGCGGAGTTCTTTGGACCGTGATGTTCGCAAAATGGGACCTGATCGGTCTGTACCTGTATCACTGTTTTATGCTGGCCACTGTTCTGGCTGCGGTCCTGATGATCCACGACAGATACAGACTTCCGCGACGACTGCAACTGTTCACACTCACACTGGCCGCCATCAGTCCGCTGCTGTTCCCAACCCTGATACTCATACCCGCGTTTCCGGCTATTCCCACAGGCAGTTACTCGGCGACTCACGCTCCACCTGCCTGCCTGCTGTTCAGCCTTGCGGGACTTACCGGCGGGGCTGCGGCAGGACAATTGTTCTCGTGGTTCAGTCAACGCACTCGAATGCCCAGCGAACAGCTGCTGCCCGCGGGTGATCTGAAGTGGATGTTTGCTTTCGTCGGAGCCGTTCTGGGCTGGCAGTCGGCAGCCACATTCCTTGTCTTCGCTCTGGCACTGCTGCTGTTCTGCCGGTGGCTGACCGACGGCTCTCGCTGGGGCCCCGCATGGCTGCTGGCAGCCCTGCTGCTGCACCACGCAACGTGGCGACTGCACTGGATATGGATCCCAACAATGTGATGAATAGGACCTGACCAGCAGAACTGCTACCATCTTCGGATTTGCCCAGTAACAAAACTACCACAACGAACTGTTGGCCCTCATTCCATGACCGATACTCGATTTCACGCAGCCGGCGACTCCCGGTTGCCGGTTACGGTACTCTCAGGATTCCTTGGAGCCGGAAAGACGACTCTGCTGAACCACATCCTCAGCAACCGGGAAGGCCTGAAGGTTGCCGTGATTGTGAACGATATGAGCGCCGTGAACATCGATGCCCGACTCATCGAAACAGGCGCCGCAAAACTCAGTCGAACCGATGAAAAACTTGTGGAACTTTCCAACGGCTGCATCTGCTGCACATTGCGTGAGGATCTGCTGACGGAAGTTGCCGCACTCGCGCGCGAAAACAGATTCGATTACCTGCTGATAGAATCCACCGGAATCTCGGAACCGGCTCCGGTGGCCGACACATTCACTCACGCCGTCGCCGACAATCAATCACTGCTGGATCTGGCCTCGCTCGACACCATGGTGACAGTCATTGACTGTCGCAATTTTCTGGATGACCTGCGGCTCAGCGAGGAGCTGCAGGCGCAGGGGCGTCAGGCGGCACCGGATGATGTCCGCACTGTCGCAGATCTGCTGATCGATCAGGCTGAATTCGCCGACGTGCTGATTCTGAACAAGACCGATCTTGTCGATGCCCACGAACTGGCCCGCATCGAAGGCTTCTTGGAACAATTGAATCCCTATGCACGCAGGATTCGAAGCCAGCACGGGCAGGTGCCCCTGTCAGCCGTCCTCGGGACTCACCGGTTTGACCTGGAACGAGCAAAAACCAGTCGCGGCTGGCAACTGGCCCTGAGAGACGACGGAGCCAGCGAGGTGGAGGAATATGGTATTCGCAGTTTTGTGTATCGTTCGCGGATCCCGTTCCATCCGCAGCGATTCCACGAACAGCTTTACCGGGAATGGCCCGGTGTGCTCAGATCCAAGGGCTTCTTCTGGCTGGCGACTCGAGTCGATCGGATCGGTGTCTGGTCACAGGCTGGTCGCACCGCCCGACTGAGCGGTGCGGGCCGATGGTGGGCGGCCGTGCCGCGTGAAGAATGGCCTGAGATTGAGGGCTTTGAACAGGCACTGATGAAGTTCTGGGACCCGCGCACCGGGGACTGCCGGAACGAACTGGTCTTCATCGGAATCGGACTGGATGAACAGGCCATCCGCAGCAGCCTGGAAGCCTGCGAACTGACCCCCGACGAATATCTTCCGGGGCCGCCGGCATGGCTGCAGTTGCCCGATCCATTCCCGTCCTGGGGTGGCCCGTCGGAATCAGATCAGTCGGCAGGCTGAATTTCAATCAGGCCATCAAAAAGGGGGCGAACACAATCGTGTTCGCCCCCTGATACTGTCAGGCACAGGCCATCCGACCCATCCGCCGCATCACTTGCGTGACGCCTGGATATTCGTCAGCACCTGCAGGTAATCGGCCGTGATATTCACCAGTTCTTTGTTGTAATAATCATTGGGGAAGATGTCCTTATCGGCGCTGCCGGCAGCCTGCTTCATGGCTTCTTCCTCTTCCTTCTTCTCCTGCTTCAGCTCTTCTTCCTCTGCTCGCAGCTTGCTTTCATTCAGCGAAATCACTTTGTCGTTCTTACGCTGTTCGAAGCGAGTAATCAGCTTGTTGATGTGAGCAAAATCCGCGTCTGCTGCCACACGAGTTTCGCTCTGTGTTCGCAACTGAGTGACCACGGCGTCGTTGACATTGGATGACTGACGGTACTCAGCTCGGGCAATCCGGTCAAACTCAAGAGCATTATCCAGTGACTCTTCGCCCACTTCGCGGTGATTCAGCAGCGATGGCAGCGTCACATCTGAAGTCACGCCACGATTCTGAGTGCTGTCACCGTTGACGCGGTAGAACTTGCTGATGGTCAGCTTCAGAGCCCCGCGATCCTGAGCAAACAGTGACAGGCGGCTGGCCACCGGCACCACATTCTGCACACTGCCCTTGCCATGAGTCGTGCGGTCCCCGACAACAATCCCCCGTCGGTAGTCCTTGATGGCTCCCGCAAAAATCTCAGAGGCAGATGCCGAAAACCGATTGCAGACGACGACCATCGGCCGACGCCAGTACACATCGGCATCTTCGTCGGCCAGGGTCTGCACGCTGTCACCCGGTTCCTTGACCTGCACCACGGCACCGTCAGGAATGAACAGCCCGGAAACTTCAATGGCCTCCTGCAGGGCGCCACCACCGTTCCAGCGCAGGTCCACGATCAGCATCTCGACGCCTTCCCGTTTGAAGTCGTCCAGAACCAGCTTCACGTCCTTCGAAGTGCTCTTGAAATCGCCGCCACGATTCGCGCCCTGAAAATCCCTGTAGAACGAGGGAATTCGCAGAACGCCGATCCTGGCCTTGCGACCGGGGGTCCAGTCACTGGCCTCAATAACCTTGCCCTTCACTTCGTCTTCAGTGATTTTGACTTCAGTACGAGTCAGCTCAATCTCTTCGATGCCACCGGCTTCCCTGCGGATCTTCAGGCGGACTTTGGTGCCCTTCTTGCCGCGGATCATGTCGACAACCTTGTTGAGCTTCATCTCAACAACATCGACATAGTCACTGACAGCGTCAGCGGATACGCCAATGACCCGGTCACCCTTCGTCAGACGGCCATCGGCAGCCGCTGCACCACCCTGAATCACCTCTTCCACCGTCGTGTAGCCGTCTTCGTATTTCAGCCGGGCACCAATGCCTTCCAGCTTCAGCTTCATCGTTGTTTCAAAGTCATCAAGCGTCTGAGGCGACATGTAACTGGAATGCGGATCCAGGCAGTGCGTCATCGAAGACAGATACAGTTCCAGCACTTCATGCGGTTCCGTCTGATCAATGTACACCTGATTTGTGCGATATCGCGTCTTCAGGCGCTTGCGCGGATCATCATCCTTCTTGTCCTCAAGCTTCAGCATCAGCAGATCAAACTTGATTCGCTTCCGCCAGCGTTCGTCCAGTTCAGCCTCACTGGCAGCCCATGGCAGTTCGTCGGCATCCCGCGGAATCTCTTCATCCACCGTAAAGTCATGCTCGGCATCAACAACGGCAGGAATCTTTTCCGCACGAGCAGTCATGCGTTCGCGAAATCGTTCAAACACCACCGCCGCAAACGCCACATCGCCCTTCAGAATCCCATCATCCAGCTTGCCCTTTTCTGCGGCAAACTGGTCGATGTCGGACTGCAGAAAATACAGTTTCTGCGGATCCCAGACTTCGAGATAACGCTGAAATAGTTTTTCCGAAAGAGCATCGTCAATCGGCGGATGATTGATGTGCCGCGATGAGACCATCGAAGCGACCATCTGAGCAGTCTTGCCGTCTTCAGCCGACAACTCAACTTTTTCGCGAGCCTGCCCTGCCGCAGCCAGCATGCTGCCAGCCGCCAGAACCAAACCGCAAAGATAACCCCTGGACATCGTTGCTGCTTTCTTCAAAACGCTTCGCGACAAAACCTGCGAACCCGCGAGCGGGCGACGCATCCTAGGACAACTGGTACAGAATGGGCAAGGTCGGCATTCCTGGGATTTCCTCCGCCCTTGGGATTGTTGCCGTACAGTCAGAATGGCACACAGAAATTCCTGATTCAGGACGGAATTCCGGGCAAAACATGTCTGACGTCCAGCACCCAACTCGGTTTGGGGCGTGGGACAACGCTGCAGCGGCGGCAAATCGCATTTTTCGAAAGGAACGACGCGGTCAGCGCGGCAAAGGAATACCGGGACGAACAGTTCTGATGGACATGCGACTCAGGAACTGGTCCGGCACCCCGGAAAATGCCGCGGTATCCTCCGCAGCGTGCGAAAAAACCATCGAAAACTGTTCCCCGGACTTTGCCGTACAAAGATAGTAATCCCAGACAATGCTCTGCAGTGAACGTTTTTCACCCGGGGAAGTTGAGGCAGCGACCTGCCCCGCTCGGTTCGCTTCTGCATTACTGGAAAGTGCAGCACCGGCCACTGCCGGCTGAACTTCCGCCTCTGCACGAACATGGTGCACGCGCCAGCCCTGACGATCAGATTCCACCGAGGAATCCACAATCGCTCCCTTCCACGGGCTGATCTTCTGCTCAATTTCCGACAGAAACCTGCCCTCCTCCGTGAATCGTCCGGCCGGCATCTGCGGCGCAGCCGCCAGATTGCATTGTGCTGTCAGAGCTCCGTTCGTCAGCATCCGCAGAATGACCAGATCGGCGGTCTCCTGAAATACATGCCAGCGCCGATCGTGCAGCAGCACCAGTCGCCACGGTGTCACCAGCGTCAGTAACAGACGCCCGGATTCCGGAAATCCAGCGGGAATCAGAGCGGAGAGCTGCGCATCAGCCTCCGCAGGATCCTGCGTCCACGAGATGGACGCTTTCACTTTCAGCCCCGGGCTGACTGGCCCCGCACTGCGATTCTCATTCATGACCGCATCAAACCGTCGAATCACCCGGGCTTTGCGATCAAACAGCAGTGTGCCACTCAGGGTCACTTCCGTAGCGGAACCTGTCACGGCACCGCTGCCGCGACATTCAAAGCCAATCTTTGCTTCCTGTTCCGACAACTCCAGAACTGTTCCGCTGACACTCTGACTGATCGCTGCGTCCATTCCTGTCAGCAGCGGAAACACCCACGGATCGGCATTCCATTTTTCATCCGCGGAAGCGAGGCTGCGACCGGGCAGCAGCCCCACGGCACCTGCAGGATCGCAGGGAAACTGCAGCAAATCCAGTTGAGACCTCGTCAGCCGCACCTCCGGACTGAGCTGCACAAGTTGCCCGTCATTCCCGTACACATGCATCAGACTTGTGCCGGACGGCAGCACCGTGGATGTTTCGTGCGCTCGCCCTACCCGTGTACCGACGGACGCCTGACGGTAACGACGGCTCAGTCGCATGCCTTCCAGCTGCCGCACTGCCCCGCCCTGCTGCAGCTGATCAATTTCGAACTGACTGCTGCCGACAACGGACAGCACTGTCTGTCGCTGACCATCCGGAGTCGACAGCACACCGTCAATGGAGCTTTTGTAACTGATGCGGGTACAACGGTCGTTCGCCGGTATCAGTTCGATCGCAGTACTGTTCGGCGAAGACTGATCCGCCCTGCCTGTTGCCGCATCCAGCCCGCTGCCCGCAAGAATGCCGGCTGCGCTGAATGCAAGAAACTGCCTGCGACCACCTGTTGCAGATGGCTGCGTCCCGCTCACATTCATGGCTGCCCCCTCTGCAGACTTTCGTCGGCACCATTGCCCGAACCGGTTCCCGGCGGACTATAGATCTGATCCGCCAAATGCCGCAAGATGTTGCCGGACGTTTGCCCGGTCCGGGCGATTCCCTCCTGGGTTGCGGTCAAAACTCATGCTGGGCTATGCTTCTGCAATGGAATACTGGCAGGCCTGTCTGATTGTGTGTCCCGCTGCGGCGGTTGGTGGAGCGATCAACGCGATCGCCGGCGGAGGTACTCTGGTCACATTTCCGGCCTTGATGTTTGTGCTGGAATCGATTTCCGGAGCCGGCAGCGGAGCAATCCTCGCCAATGGCACGAACACCGTGGCACTCTGTCCGGGCTCATTCTCCAGCTCGTGGGGCTATCGCCGCGAAGTTCGGGAACTCTGGCGCTGGACCCGACTGCTGGCCCTGCCCAGTGTGGTTGGGGCTGCTCTGGGCGCATGGCTGGTCGTGACCGGTGAAGAACAGATGTTTCGAGCGATGGTGCCGTGGCTGATCTGTCTGGCCACAGCCCTGTTTGTTCTGCAGCCCAGACTTTCCGGTCTGCTGCAGTCCCCGATCGGGTCGCAACCGGCAGACCAGCGCTGGCTGGTCACAGCTCTGCAACTGGCGATTGGCATCTACGGTGGCTATTTCGGCGCCGGAATCGGCATCCTGATGCTCAGCAGTCTGAGCCTGCTGAATGCTGGCAGCATTCATCAGATCAATGGTCTGAAAACCGTTCTGGCCGGACTCATCAACGGCGTTTCCATGGTGATTTTTATTGCTGATGGCAGCGTACACTGGCCGCTGGCGATTCCGATGATTGCCTCGGCAATGGCCGGTGGCTGGGCTGGCGCGACGTGGGCCCGACGACTCGACAAACGCCTCGTCCGAAAAATCGTGATCCTGATCGGGGTCACCCTGACAGCCTGGTATTTTTCTCAGATGCTGGCAGGCAGGAAAACGGGTACACCACCGGCAGAGATCAGTTCGCCCATGATTTTCAAGGAAAATCCGCAGTAATCCAGCAATCTGCCCCAGCGGGCTGCGAACCTGCCGTTCTGTTGCAGAAAAACAACAGAAAAACCGCATTTACCGGCAGTCCGGGCATGGTTAAATTGCGTGCAGGGTGGCAGGCCGGAAAACGGCCGGACACAGAGCGCCACCAGTTCATCTGACCAGGAAGGTCGCAGAGGTTCAGGGATGACACTCCAGACATTCGGCCGAATTTCCAACCTGCTGCCACAACTTGCAGTGCAGGACACGACAGCAGCAGCACCAGCGGAATCCACAGACCTGCTGCAGCAGGCTCGTGACATACTCAGTGCTGACCTCAGCCGTGAAATGCTGCTGCGCGTACTGACGCACTGGCTGCCTGCAATCGCCGCAGCTGCGGCCGTGTTTTTGTTCGGTCGGATTCTGGTGCGGCTGGCTGTCGGCATGATCGAGCAGGCATCGCGGCGGGCCCGCATGGATGAAACTCTGGCAAAATTCCTGGGCAACTTCGCATCCATCATCCTGCAACTGGTCGTCTGTATTGCGTCGCTCAGTTGCCTTGGTATCGACACCACGTCACTGAGTGCCGTCCTTGTTGCTTCGGGATTTGCCATTGGTATGGCACTGCAGGGTTCACTGGGCAATGTCGCTTCAGGTGTGCTGCTGGTGTTCTTCAGACCATTCCGGGTGGGCGACACCATCGAAGTGGCCGGACACACCGGTCGCGTTGTGGAAATTCAGATCTTCAATACGCTGCTGCTGAGTCCGGACAATGTACGGATCATTCTGCCCAACGCATCCATCACCGGTGGCACAATTCGCAACCTGTCGGGCGAACCCAATCGTCGGATCGACCTCGTGATTGGCTGCAGTTACAACGATCCGCTGCGGGATGTCCGTCGGATGCTGGAGCAGATTGTTGCCGCTGAACCGCGAATTCTTGCCGACCCGGCGCCTGTCATTGCGGTATCTGAACTGGCCGAGAGCAGTGTCAATTTTGTGGTTCGCCCGTGGGTACGCAGCGCTGACTATCACGCCGTGAAATTCTCGCTGACCGAGCAGATCAAGCTGGGTTTTGATGACCGTGGCCTGACGATTCCATTCCCGTCACGCGATGTGTTTATTCATCATTCGGGTACCGAATCAGCAAAGACCGTGTTTGAGGCAGCAGCCAGTGCAGCCTGACAGGCTGATTGAACAGGCACGAATTCGCATGCGGGAGCTGGTGCCTGAAAGTGCCGACCTGCTGCTGGCCGTCTCCGGGGGCCTTGACAGCATGGTGCTGCTGCACCTTGCGGTGCAGGCGGCTGCGGTCGAGCCGCGACGTCTGGCAGTGGCTCACCTCAATCACGGACTGCGAGCACAAGCCGGACAGCACGATGCTTCGCTGGTGCAGGCAGCAGCGGCGGACTGCGGTCTTCAGTACTTTGCAGAAACACTGCCGGAAAACGCCTTGAAATCCGCCAGCGTCGGCAGCCTTGAAGAGGCCGCCCGAGCGGCGCGGTACTCATTTCTGGAGCGGACAGCCCGGGCACAGAATTTCTGCTTCGTGGCTGTGGCTCACCACAGTAATGATCAGGCAGAAACGGTACTGCTGAATATCGCCCGGGGAACCGGACTGGCAGGTCTCAGGGGCATGCCTGATCGTCGTCTGCTTTCGCCTGGTGTGCAACTGGTGCGGCCACTGCTGGATTTTTCGAGGGCAGAACTGGCGGCTTTCGCCGCTGACCGGGGCATTTCGTATGCCGAGGACGCCAGCAACAGCAGCTCGGAATTCACACGCAACCGTATTCGCCATCAGATTCTGCCGGCACTGCGTGAAAGCCTGAATCCGGGAGTTGATCAGGCTCTTGTGCGGCTGGCGAGACAGGCGGGTGAACAGCTCGCCTGCCTCGATGCTTTGGCCGATCAACTGCTGGAACAGGCCATTCTGGAGTGTTCCGAGTCCATCGTCCGACTCAGCCGCAGTCGCCTGCTGCAGTCACCTGAGCCGCTGATCAGGCATGCTCTGATCCGCCTGTGGGATCGACAGGGGTGGCCCCGCCAGCGACTCACCGCAGCACACTGGCTGCGAACGACGGCGCTGCTGCTGCAGAATTCTTCCGTGTCACTGCCCGAGGGCCTGCTGGCGGAATCCCGAGCCGATCTGCTGATTCTGAGGCGCGGCTGAGCGTTATTCCGAAGCGAGGATGGAGCGGACCTTCTGATCAGCGGCGGCGGCGGCCTGCTTCCGCACATCGGCTACCTGCACCGGCACAAATCCGCGCCGGCGACTTTCATCGGCCGCTTCCATAAAGGCATACAGATCAAGAGTTTCTTCGGCTGACACCGGCGGTTTCCCGCTGCGCCAGAACTTCACAATCTCCACAACCAGTGGTTTGTAGCCGTCATAGGGCCCCATCTGGGCCGAACCTTTGGTGCCAAAGGCTGTGCCACCGTAACCCGCACTGCCGGCTCGTATGCCGCGAAATGTTCCGATCCGCCCACCCTTCCAGATACCGGTGACCACATCGAAGTCCTTCGTGGACGTCCGCACGACTGACTCCACCCCCGGACCCATCGCTGTAAACAGCGTCTCGCAACCGTGAATCCCGTACCAGAACAGATCCGGATGTGTGGCTTCAAGGCTGCAGGGAGAAAAAGCGTCGCAGCCCAGCACATCCCCGATCGAACCATTCCGAACAGCCTGAGCTGCAGCGGCAAAACGCAGCGAGGACGAGCTGAACACGGGAGTCTGATAATGCTCGGCAAGGCGATAAATGGCAATGGCATCCACCAGTGAACCGGCCACCGGTTTGTCTATGAAGACCGGCTTGCGGGCCTTCAGTACAGGAATTACCTGTTCGAGGTGGGGACGGCCATCATTGGTCTCCAGCAGGACCACATCCACCTGGGAAATCATACTGGCGAGGTCTTCAACCACCTCCACACCAAGTGCCCGAATCTTCTGAGTGTATTCGGGAACTCGCTTCACACTGCTTTCGATGTCCGGACTGCCCTTGGGGTACACCAGCACAACTTTACAGCCACCGAGTATCGGATCATCGCCGGCTTTGTTGAGCAGTTCGGTGAATGCGAGGCAGTGGGAGGTATCGAGACCGATCATCCCCACTCGGAACTGCTGCACTTTTTCATCAGCCTGCAGGCTTGCGGGCGTTTGGCAGATGAGTGTCAGAAGGACGATCAGCAGCGAAAGGAATCTCACAGGCGGGGCTCCTGAAAATCGGCGGGTGAAACCACTTGGAATGTCTGAAAGCGTTTTCCGAAGCGGCGGGAATTGGTGTATAACGCAGTCTGGAAGTTTCGCAGCGGCACTGCGGTGCCGGGTCAAATTCGCAGAATAGCTTTTCAAAATGTCATTTGCATCACTCAGCGGACGTCGAATTCTGATTACGGGCGCATCTTCGGGGATTGGCCGGGAGATTGCGATGGAGTGTGCCCGCGCCGGTGCCCATGTGATTCTGAACTGTCGGCGATCCGTGCAACTGGCGGATCAGGCAGCCGCAGAAATTGTGCAGCTGGGAGTCCGGGCGGACATCCTCGTCGCAGATGTCGGCTGCCCTCAGGACCGCAGCCGACTGATCGAACAGGCCTGCCAGTCCGGTGTCCCGGACGCGCTGGTGAATTGTGCCGGTGCCGATACTCTGACGACCGAGCTGCGGCACGCATCCTTTTCCGAGAAGCTGACGGCTTTGCTGCGCACCGATGTGGAAGGGACAGTGGAACTGTCCCGGGCACTGGGTCGCCGCATGCAGGAAGCAGGACATGGTGTGATCCTGACGATCGGCTGGGATCAGTCGGATCGCGGCATGGAGGGTGACAGTGGTGAACTGTTTTCAGCGGTGAAGAATGCGGTGATGGGATTTTCGCGTTCGCTGGCTGTCAGCCTCGCCCCTGCTGTTCGTGTCAACTGCATTGCCCCGGGCTGGATTCGTACGGCGTGGGGTGAAAACGCCAGCGAATACTGGCAGCAGCGAGTGCTGCGGGAGACGCCACTGCAGCGGTGGGGTGAACCACGGGATATCGCCTGTATGGCCCGTTTTCTGCTCAGCGACGAGGCTGGCTGGGTGACCGGGCAGGTGCTTAATGTCAACGGCGGCGCTGTTCGCTGATCTCTGGAAAAAGGCAGCCACTGGTGACCGAAAAAACTCTGCTGTTCGTGACCGGACGTCTGGCTGAGGGCAGCCTGCGGGATGTCCTGCAGACAGTCGCCCCACTGGCAGGATTCCGTTTCGAAGTCACCGTCCCGGGCATCCAGGTCGCCGCACTCCTGCACACGGGGCTGCTGAAACGCCGACTGACTGTCCCGGACCACATTGATCAGGTCATCATCCCCGGCTGGTGCCAGGGTGAACTGGCGGAACTGGAAGTGCAGTTCGGCCGACCGTTCGCGCGCGGTCCGAAGGATCTGCATGATCTGCCGGAGTACTTTGGAGTCGGGCGTCGAAAGTCGGCAGACCTGAGCCGCTGGTCCATCGAGATTCTGGCAGAGCTGAATCATGCCCCCCTGCTTTCCATGGATCAGATCCTGCAGCAGGCAGCCGAACTGCGGGCCGCCGGGGCGGATCTGATTGACGTGGGCGCTGTCCCCGGACAGGTTTGTCAGCAGATGGGTGACATTGTGCGGGAGCTGCGAAATGCAGGCCATCGCGTGTCCATCGACAGCTTCGAACAGACGGAAGTGGAAGCGGCGGTGGCGGCTGGTGCCGAACTGATACTCAGCTGTAATCAGTCCAACCTTGACTGGGTCAGCCGGCTGGGTGTGGAAGTGGTCGCGGTTCCGGAGACTCCCCAGGACGCAGATTCACTGGACCGGCTTGCCGAGCAGCTCACGGACCGTGGCTGTCGGTTTCGGCTGGACCCGATTCTGGAGCCGATCGGAATGGGTTTCGCGGCTTCACTGGAACGCTGCATGCAGACACGCCGCAGGCACCCGGAAGCCGCCATGATGATGGGTGTGGGAAATGTTTCTGAGCTGACGGAGGTGGATTCAGCGGGTGTCAACATGCTGCTGGCAGCGATCTGCGAAGAGCTGGGGATTCAGAGTGTGCTGACGACTCAGGTGATCAACTGGTGTCGAACGGCGGTAGCGGAGCTGGCCGCGGCGCGGCGACTGGTGCACTACGCGCTGAGTGCCGGAACCATTCCGAAAAATCTTGACGGTTCTCTGACCATGCTGCGGGATGGGCGGCTGCGAAGGATGTCGCAGGCGGCGCTGGACCAGCTGGCACAGTCGCTGACAGACCCGAATTACCGGATCTTCGCCGAACAGGGACGGGTGCATCTGATGAATTCGGACGGTTGCTGGAGCGGCAGCAGCGGATTTCAGGTGTTCGAACAGGCACTGCTGACGGCACGCCGACAGCGCGCACAGAATTCCGTCTCACCCGAGCACGCATTTTATCTTGGCTACGAACTTGCCCGGGCTGAGGTCGCATTGCTGCTGGGAAAACAGTATGTTCAGGATGCTCCGATGAACTTCGGAGTCGCTGGTCAGTGGGGTTCATCCTCCGCAGTGCACAACCATCAGTCCGATCAGGGCACCTGAGCATTCAGGCCCGCGCAGACTGCCCTCCTGTTTCCGGAAACATCTCCATGCTGAAATCACAGCTGATTCATCCGCGTATTTCTGAAGTGCTGGCCCGCGCCGGACACAGTGCAAAAATTCTGATTGCCGATGGCAACTATCCGGCATCATCGGCGATTGGACCACGAGCTGAGCTGGTCAGTCTGAACCTTGCTCCGGGGCTGGTCACGGTCGCTCAGGTGCTGCAGGTGCTGCTGACGGCGATTCCCATCGAAGCAGTCAGCACCATGGGCATGCCTGACGATGACCCGTATCGTCTGCCGCATGATCCCCCGGTCTGGAATCAGTACCGATCAATCCTGACGGAGGCCGGGCTGTCAATTCCGTTGCAGCCGATTTCCCGCTGGGACTTCTACGATGCGGTGGATTCTCGCGATCATGTGCTGACGATCCAGACCGGCGATCAGGCCCTGTGGGCCAATCTGCTGCTCACAGTCGGCGTGCGACAGTCCGGTCAGTGATGCTGTCCGAACGCATTGAATCGCTGGCTGATCCGCGGCTGGATGTGTATCGCAGTCTGAAGTCCACGAACGCCACGCGTGACGCTCAGTTGTTCATCGCCGAGGGTCCGACGGTGGTGGAACGAGTGCTGCGCAGTGATTTTCGTGTCCGCAGTGTCGTGATCAGTGACCGAAAATTTGCCGCTTTCGAAACGCGCCTGCCGGCGGATGTACCGGTTTACCGTCTGACGCAGGTGCAGGCCGAGGAACTGGTGGGCTTTGCCTTTCACTGCGGTGTGATGGCCTGTGCCGAACGGCGTCCGGCACAGCCGCTGGAGACGTGGCTGCCGCCCACTGGTCCGGCGCTGCTGGTCGCAGGGGACCGGGTGACGGATCCGGAAAACGTGGGCGCCCTGATTCGGATCGGGGCAGCCTTCGGCGCTGCCGGAATTCTGCTGGGTGAGGGATCTGCCGACCCCTTCTCCCGTCGCGTGCTGCGAGTCTCGATGGGCAATGGGCTGTTCCTGCCAATTGTGGAGACCGGTGATCTTGCCGGACTGCTGGCGAAACTGCAGCAGCAGGATCTGATGGACATCTGCCTGACGGTGCTGGACGCGACGGCTCGACCGCTGCACCAGCATCGTTTTGCGGCACGCACAACCGTCGTGTTCGGAAATGAATATGATGGTATTTCAGAACCCGTCCGCAGGGTCTCCGGTTCGCGGCTGACCATCCCCATGTTCAACGGGACGGATTCACTGAACGTAGCCGTCTCCGCGGGCATTTTCCTGCATCAGTACCGCAGTACCCCTGCTGACGGCTGAACGCCACTGTCTGAAATCATCCCGAGGCTTGCGTTTTTGCCTGCAATCGGAGAATTTTCGCTGATCCTTTTCAGTGTTCTCTTCGATGGTGCCCCATGCAGGCTCTGGAATATCTTCGTGAGCTGATTTCCTTTCCCAGCGTCAGTTCGGTATCGAACGTCGACATCACTGACTGTGTGGAACACTGGCTGCGTGGGTTGCGGTTTGAAACTGAGCGGATCAGCTACCATGACTCACGGGGCGTGCTGAAAACCAGTGTGGTGGCGCGCCGCGGTCCGGACTGTGGTCGCGGACTTGCATGGTTCGGACACACCGATGTCGTACCTGTGGATTCATGGAGCTTTCCGCATTCCGGCCCATGGCAGGCGTATGAAGCGGATGGCAGAGTTTATGGTCGCGGTTCGTGCGACATGAAGGGGCCGGTGGCCTGTCTGCTGGCTGCCGCCGCAACCATCGCCCCGGAACAGCAGCGGGCACCGCTGTGGTTCGCAGCCACTGCTGATGAAGAGGTGGGTATGCTGGGCGCACGCAGTGTCGCAGCCGACTCACAGCTTTACCGCAGCATTGTTGCTGAGGCAGCCGGGGCCATC
>CAITYU010000022.1 GCA_903896675.1 uncultured Planctomycetaceae bacterium | reverse complement strand
GGGCGGGGTGGCGTGCAGGCACTGTGGCTGGATGGCGGAGCGGTGCTGGAGTCTGCGAATGCGGGGGGCTTTGGTTATTTTGATCGGTTTTCGCTGGCGGCGTGGATTCGGCCGGACGCGTCCAGCGGTACGGTGATGTCGCGGATGGTTCCGGTGGAGCAGGGTGAGGGATACAGCGTGCATCTGCAGGACGGTCGGGTGCAGGTGAATCTGGTGAAGCGGTGGCTGGATGATGCGATTCGGGTGGAGAGTGTGGCGGTGCTGCCGGCTGGTGAGTGGGTGCATCTGGCGGTGGTCTATGATGGGACTCGTCTGGCAGCGGGGATTCGGCTGTATGTGAACGGCGTTGAGGTCCCTCTGACTGTGCGTCTGGATCGTCTGAATCAGACGTTTGCGGTGAAGGGGGAGCCATTCCGGATAGGTGGCGGGCACAGTCATTTCTGCGGTGCGATTTCGGATGTCCGGGTTTATGGTCGTGATCTGTCGTCGGAGGAGGTGGAGTTGCTGGCGGTGCCGGAATCCGTGGCAGAGATCGTGCGGCTGGGGGTAGCTGAGCGCACAGTGTTGCAGCGGCGCAAGCTGGAGGGAATGTATCTGGAGCGGCATGCGGATGGCGTATTGCGTGAAGTCTTTGAGCAACTGCCGGCGCTGCGTGGACAGTTGCGAGAGCTGGATGATCAGGTACCGACGGTGATGGTGATGCAGGAGTCATCAAAGCCTCGTGAGACGCGTGTGCTGCAGCGTGGGCAGTATGACCGACCGGGTGAGCTGGTGCAGCCGGGTGTACCGGCGGCATTTGCGGGGAATTTTGTGAGTCGCTATGGGAATCGTCTGGATCTGGCTCGCTGGCTGGTGAGCGGTGAGAATCCGCTCACTGCGCGTGTGGCAGTGAATCGCTTCTGGCAGCGGTATTTTGAGTTCGGGCTGGTGCGAACGACGGAGGATTTTGGATCCCAGGGCGAGGTTCCGTCACACCCTGAGCTGCTGGACTGGCTGGCATTGGAATTTCAGCGGATGGGCTGGGACATCAAGGCGCTGCAGCGATTGATTGTGACCAGTGCCACGTATCGTCAGTCATCGAGGCAGTCTGCTGAGCTGCAGGTGCTGGATCCGGACAATCGCCTGTTGGCGCGGGGTAGTCGGCGTCGATTGTCCGCGGAAGTTGTGCGTGATCAGGCGTTGGCGGTGAGTGGGCTGCTGACGCGTGGGATTGGCGGTCCTTCGGTGAAACCGTATCAGCCGGACGGTTTGTGGAAGGAGATTGCGACGGACATGGAGTATGAGCAGTCGCGGGGTGCGGACTTGTATCGTCGCAGTCTGTATACGTACTGGAAGCGTACGGTGGCTCCGCCGCTGATGGTGACCTTTGATGCGACGGCGCGAGAGTCGTGTGCTGTGAGTCGCAGTCGGACGAATACGCCGTTGCAGGCATTGGCGCTGATGAACGATGTGACCTTTGTGGAGTCGGCTCGAGTGCTGGCGCAGCGAGAGCTGTCGACTGGTGCGAGGAGTGTATCGGAGCGGATTGAGCGTATGTTTCGTGTGGTGACTTCGCGGGATCCGACGGTGCGGGAGCTGGAGATTCTGAGTGCTCGTTATTCGCTGAACGTGGGGGTTTACAGGCGGCAGCCGGAGTCTGCGTCGGCGCTGATTCGGACGGGTGCGACGGCTGTGGATGAGACGCTGGATACGGCGGAGCTTGCGGCACTGACGACGGTGGCGAGTGTGCTGCTGAACCTGGATGAAGCAATCACGAGGGAATGACGAGATGTCCGGGACAATTGAGCAGCATTTGTGGCGTGGTCGGCGTGGATTTCTGGGCCGGAGTGCGGGTGGTCTGGGTCTTGCGGCTTTGGGTGGTCTGCTGGGTGGTGAGGCTGCAGCGGGGCAGGTGGCGGCGGGAGTCGATGTACCGCATGTTCTGCCGCGTGCGAAGCGGGTGATATTTCTGTTTCAGTCGGGGGCTCCTTCGCAGCTGGATCTGTTTGATTACAAGCCTGGATTACGTAGTTTGCGAGGCACGGAGTTGCCGGATTCGGTGCGACAGGGTCAGCGTCTGACGGGTATGACCAGCAGTCAGTCAGCTTTTCCGGTGGCACCGACGATGTTTCGTTTTCGTCAGCGTGGCAGCAGTGGTGCGTGGGTGAGTGATCTGCTGCCGCGTACGGCGGCGATTGCTGATCGGCTGTGTTTTGTGCGTTCGATGCATACGGAGGCGATCAACCACGATCCGGCGATTACATTTTTCCAGACGGGTGCGCAACTGGCTGGTCGGCCCAGTCTGGGATCGTGGCTGTCGTATGGGCTGGGCAGTGAGAACAGTGATTTGCCGGCATTTGTGGCGATGATTTCGGGGACGGGAGATCAGCCGTTGTATGACCGGTTATGGGGCAGTGGCTTTCTGCCGACGCGGTATGCGGGTGTGAAGTTTCGGTCACAGGGTGATCCGGTGCTGTATCTGTCGAATCCGGCGGGAATCAGTCGTGAGGTGCGACGCGGGTTGCTGGATGATCTGCAGTTGCTGAATGGAATGCGTCTGGAGCAGACGGGAGATTCTGAGATCGCGACTCGAATTGCGCAATACGAGATGGCGTATCGCATGCAGTCTTCTGTCCCTGAGCTGACGGACCTGTCGAGTGAGTCGGCTGGGACTTTTGAAATGTATGGTGAGGATTCGCGGCGTCCGGGCAGTTTTGCGTGGAACTGTCTGATGGCGCGTCGGTTGTGTGAGCGTGGTGTGCGATTTGTGCAGTTATTTCATCGGGGCTGGGACCAGCATCTGGAGCTGCCGAAGAATATCGGGCTGCAGTGTCGGATGACGGATCAGCCGGCAGCAGCGCTGGTGCTGGATCTGGAGCAGCGTGGTTTGCTGGAGGACACGGTGGTTGTGTGGGGAGGTGAATTTGGTCGCACGGTGTATTGTCAGGGTAAGCTGACGTCGTCGGACTATGGTCGGGACCATCATCCGCGGTGTTTTTCGATGTGGCTGGCGGGTGCGGGGATTCGAGGTGGGCAGACGTGGGGCGAGACGGATGACTTCAGTTACAACATCGTGCGGGATCCGGTGCACGTGCATGATCTGAATGCGACGCTGCTGCATTTGCTGGGGGTAGACCATTTGCGATTGACGTACAAGTTTCAGGGGCGGCATTATCGGCTGACAGATGTCCATGGGAATGTTGTGCGGGGACTGCTGGTGTGAGTTGCGAGTTGTGTTGGATCGGCAGAAAATGCCGGTTGCGGCTGAATGCTGTATGAAGCGGTTTTGCGTGGGCTGTTTGTGGGCAACGCTATGGGATTTCGAGGATTTCTGACCGATTAAGGAGGATGGGAGATTTGAACGCCGTGGAAAAGTGCCGGGTTGGGGACGTTTTGCATGTCACTGGCTGAGTTGCCTGTATCGGAGCGTGCGCGGGCGGTGTACGCCGATGGCAGTCTGCTGGATTGGCGTCCGTTGAATGGGCTGCAGCGGATGATGCTGCGCTGGGAGCAGTTTTGTCCGCTGAATGCTGCGCACGTTCTGACTCTGAGTGGTTCGGTGACGGCAGCGGCACTTGGGGAGGCGGTCAGAACGGCACTGGGGCGGCATTTTCCGCTGCCGGCGGAGGTGTGCACTGGCGGCAATCGCATGCGGTGCGGAGTAAGGATGGGGCAGGGTGGAGACGTTGAGCTGTCGGTTTTAACTGTGCAGCAGCAGCAGGCTGAGCTGGCAATTGCGGGTGTGCTGGATCGTGAGCTGAATCGGTACTTTCCGGGTGGATTGCACTGGCCGTTTCGATTTCATGCGATCTGTGAGACGACTGATCGCTGGCATCTGGTGGTTGTGTATCGCCATGCCTTTATGGATTCTCGTGGGATCAGTGCGTTGTGTCGTTCAGTTCTGCGGGTGTTGCGTGGATTGGGACTGACGGAGCCAGCGCCGGGATTTGCGCCGGATCTGAGTTCGATTGTGCCGGCGTTTTCAGATTCGGCAGCGGCTCGGCATTCGGTGGTGAGCGTCGGTCGAGAGATTTTTCATGGTCTGGGATCGTGGCGTGCGAAACAGCGTTTTGCGGGTCCGGATCGTTGTGTGACTGGGGTTGAGCAGGAGAGTGTGAGTCTGTCGGGAGTTCTGCATTCTGCGCGATCGCTGGGTATCACGGTGCAGGATCTGCTGCTGGCGGCGATGCATGATTCGTTGTCACAGATGTCACTGGTGACGGGGCGACGGCAGCGAATCGGCCTGTATACTCCGGTGGACCTGCGTCAGGAGACCGTACCGCCTGTGCCGGAGGCGAGTGGACAGGTGCTGGGTGGTTACACATTGCGATTGCCGCGGAAGCGTGGGGGATCGTTTGTGGAGCTGGCGAAGCGTGTTTCCCGGGAGAGTCAGGCGATCAAACGTTCGGGTCATTACCGTTTGTATGAGCGTCATTTGTCCTTTATGACGGCGGTATGGGACCGATTGTCGCATCGAGCGAACGAGATAGCGGGACCCTTTCTGGCTCCGGTAGCCGCGCTGGCATCGAACGTCAATCTGAATGTTTTTTTTGAGGACGAGTTGCAGTCGGGCCAGTTGCTGGATTATTCGCGTTATACGGGGACCGGGATAATGACGTCGATGATGGTGGGTCTGACGACGTGCGGGGCGAACTGCCGCATTTCGACGACGCATCATTCGACGTTGTTTTCGGAGTCTGAGGTTCGGGAACTGCGGCGGCGAATCTGCTGTCGGCTGCTGGGCGAGTTTCAGCAGTTGTGAGGTGAGTGTTCTGATCGACGAAAGTGTGAAGTCAGCGCTGCCTGACGGTTGCTGCAGGTTCCTGAGCGAGTGGCGGGGCAGTGCATTGCCGGGACATGTGCGTGCAGACGGCTTGAAGCTGACGCGTGGCAGGCAGCGGAGCGTTACGGTCGCTGCGGACGGATCGGCATCTCATCAGAGTCCGGAGGATGTCGGGTGGGGTTGTGATTGGCACGAAAATCGTGAAAGGGATCCGGGATGGGTTGGCTGCCGTGGTGTGTAGCGGGTGTGTCACTGCTGCTGGCGGGTGCGAAGCTGCGTGCGGACGAGGATTCCGTGGTGCGTGTCTTTATCTTCGCCGGGCAGTCGAACATGGTGGGTTCGGATTCGAAGATTGGGGATATCGGTCGATTTCCGCCGTTTGCTGGTCTGGATCAGCCGCAGCCGGCGGTGCGATTTTCGTATTGTCTGGGTCGTGAAGAGAAGCTGGAGTCTGCCGGGTGGGAGTCTTTGCGACCGGTGTATAACGTGGTTGGTCCGGAGCTGAGTTTTGGTCGTGAGGTGAGTTCACGGATCGGGGCACCGATCGCGATTATCAAGATTGCGGCCGGGGGAACTCATCTGGGCGGTGACTGGAATCCGGATGAGCCCAGTGGTTTTCGATTGTATCCACTGGCGTTGCAGCGTGTTCGTGAGGCGCTGGGGCAGCTGGACAGTCAGGGAGTCAGGTGGCGGCTGGAAGGATTCATGTGGCACCAGGGTGAGAACGACATGTTCGAGCCGGAGTACATGGCGTCCTACGGCAGGAATCTGAAGAATTTCATTGCCTGCTGGCGTCGCGATCTGGGGGCTCCGGAACTGCGTTTTTTCATTGGCGAGTTGTGTACGAAGACGATCTGGGGGATGGATCTGAGGCCTCGGATGTATGCGATCAGTCTGGGTCAGCGAGAGGTGGCCGATGCGGATCCTCTGGTGGATTACGTGCCGACATCGCACGCTGGCGTGGAGATCGGTGGCGGTGCGGGTCTGCATTATCACTATGGCACGCTGGGTCAGCTGGAGCATGGGTTATGTTATGCGCGAGCGTGGCTGCAGGCGACGGGGCAGTGGCAGCGTGAGTCGCGGCCGCTGAGCGAGTGGCCTTATGCTGCCGGTTCAAAGGTGCGGTTGTTTGTACTGGCGGGTCACCGCAATATGGAGGGGGAGCGGGCATTTGTGCAGGATCTGGCGGGTTTGCCGGGAGGTTTGCAGTTGCTGGAAGCGGATCAGCGGGTTGCCTGCCGTTACAGCCTCGGTGGGGGGTATACGTTGTCGAATGGCTGGGAGCCACTGGGCCCGTTTGGGGAATACAGCACGTTTGGCCCGGAGCTGAGTTTTGCAGCGTCTCTGAAGCGTGCCGGGGTGGAGAACATGGCGATTGCAAAGTTCACTCACAGTGGATCTCAGATCATTGACTGGACACCGGCTGGCAGTGAGGCGCGGGGGCGGAATCTGTATCCGGCGTTTCTGGAGTTTGTGCGGAAGTCTGTGCAGGATTTGCGGGATCGCGGTCATGAGGTGGAGCTGGCGGGGATTTGTTATCATGTCGGCGAGAACGACATGTCGTGGGGGCCATTTCGTCAGGGTGCGCCGGAACGAGTGTTATCGCTGGTTCGATCGCTGCGGCAGGATCTGCAGCAACCGCAGCTCAGGTGGTACATCAGTCAGCAGTTGCCATCTGATCATGAAAGCGTGAATCGAGTGGATGTGATGTCCCGGATGTCGGAGGTACTGGCGGGTGAATCCGGGGTAGTATATTTGCGGGATCTGGATTTACCGGCACAGCGTGAGCAACTGGTGCTGGATGCGGCGGGTGTGGTGCGACTGGGTGAGGAACTGGCGAATGGTGTGCAGGCTGGTGTGTCGGATGGACAACAGCGCTGAGGGTGATTGTCGTGTGTGAGTTGTCTGAAGAATTCGGGGACCGCAGAGATGAGATTCAGGCTGGCAGGGCTGGTGTTTTTCGTGGTGATACCTTGCCTGCTGCTGGCTGGCGGGCTGGGTGCAGCATTGCAGGCGCAGCAACCGCCGGGTGGGGGCGTGTGGCAGTATTCGACGGACGTACTGCGGCCATTCTGGCAGGGCCGTGTGGTGGATGGTGAATCGGTGTTATTTTTGCGTGACGCCTCGACCGGCGTGGCTCGGGGGCAACTGCTGTATCCGATTGAGAAGATTGTGCGTCTGACGTTGGCAGCTGACTGGCGTCAGGCTGGCGGGATGGTGTTTGAGGAGGGGCGTGATTATACGTTTGAGCGTGGCGGACGGGAGATTGTGCTGCCGGCTGGCTCACGTGTGCCATCGTTTACGGCGGATCAGCTGCGTCGACCTGCCGGCAGTCAGAAGTACCGCCTGACTCACAGGGACGGCAATGGAGAGATTCTGTTTGCGGCGGGTGCCGAGTACCATCAGATGCAGGTGGCGGTGACATACGAACACACCGAGGATGACTGGTCCGGTGTGTTGCCGAAGTATGATGCGGCGGCGCTGCCTCGAACAACTCAGCGACTGCAGCGTGGTCAGGGATTATCCGTGGTACTGCTGGGTGACAGTATTTCGACGGGCTGCAATGCATCGGGCTGGGCCGGTGCAGCGCCCTATCAGCCGCCGTACCAGGATCTGCTGGTGCAGCATCTGCAGGCGTGGAGTGCAGGTTCGATCAGGCTGACGAATCTTGCTGTTGGTGGCACATCGACGCCGTGGGGTCTGACGAAGGTGTCGGAGGTGATTGCAGCGAAGCCGGATCTGGTGCTGCTGGCGTTTGGGATGAATGATTCGTCGGGGCGTCCGTCTGCCGAGTATCGGGCCAATATGGCAGCGATGATTGAGCAGATTCGCAAGGGTGCACCTGAGGCAGAGTTTGTGCTGATTGCGACGATGCGTGGGAATGCCGACTGGGTGACTCTGAAGCAGGAACTGTTTGGTGAGTATCGGGATGCGCTGCGGGAGCTGACGGGACCGGGAATTGTGCTGGCTGATCTCACGTCGCTCTGGACGGAATTTCTGAAGCGAAAGCGGGACAGTGATCTGACGGGTAATGGTGTGAATCATCCGAATGATTTTGGCCATCGGGTCTATGCGCAGGTGCTGGCGTCATTGCTGCAGCCGGTGACATCTGAGGGGCCGAGGGAAGTGCGATTGTGGCAGGAGCAGGCGCCGGTGGGTGATCAGACGTCTGAGAGTTCAGAGGCGAAGATGACTGTGCATCTTCCGACTGCGCCGAATGGGGCGGCCGTTGTAATTTGTCCAGGTGGTGGCTATGGGGGTCTGGTAACGGGAGCGGAGGGGCATGGGATTGCGAAATGGCTGAACGGGCATGGCATAGCGGGCATTGTGCTGGAGTATCGTCTGCCGCGTGGTCGTTCGTTTGTGCCGTTGCTGGATGCCCAGCGGGCCATTCGCATAGTGCGAGCGCGGTCGAGAGCGTGGGGAATTGACGAATCGCGTGTGGGAATCATGGGTTTTTCGGCTGGAGGTCATCTGGCCTCGACAGCTGCGACTCATTTTGAGTCGGCTCGACCGGAGGCCGTGGATGAACTGGACCGACCGTCCAGTCGTCCGGATTTTGCGGTGCTGGTATATCCGGTGGTGACGATGGGGGCGGCGACACATGGCGGTTCGAAGCAGAATCTGCTGGGTGCAAATCCGAGTCAGGAACTGATGGATTTGTTTTCGAATGAGAAGCAGGTCACCGGGCAGACTCCGCCGATGTTTCTGGCGCATGCTCTGGATGACAAACCGGTACCTCCGGAGAACAGTCGGGATTTGTACGGGGCATTGCAGCGGGCTGGGGTGGCATCGAAGTATCTGGAGCTGCCTTCCGGGGGGCATGGGCTGAACGGATATCAGGGGCCGATGTGGGATGCGTGGCAGCAGCAGTCACTGGAGTGGCTGGGTGCGCAGGGTTTTCTGAAACCGCGCCCGTGAGTGTTGAGTGTGCGGAGGCTGAAGTTGCAGTCGTGTGGCCGGGGTCTGTTCGGGCTGGTGGGGGCTATTTGGGCAGCAGGTCGATGGCAGACTTCCAGACACCCCAGCCGGCGGCGAGCAGCAGAGCAACAGTGGAGATACCGAGTGCGGCATCCCAGAGTTTTCCGGGGCGGAGTCGTTCGTCGGTGACATGACGGCGGAAGTGGATGGCCGCGTAGCCCAGCATGGGCAGCATGGCGGCCTGTGTCAATCCGGCGATTTTGATGAGTTTGACGGGTTCGGGGAAGAGGAGGAAGGCGACGACGCAGACGAGTGGCAGCAGTGTGGAGATCCATTGCACGAGTTTGGCGCGTTGTCTGCTTTCGTGATCGGCGGAGCTGAGCCCGACGACTCCGCAGAAGTCGGCGATCATGCGGGCATTACCGGCGTTGGCGACGAGGAATGTGGAGTAGAGAACGGCGAAGGCGCCGATCAGGAACAGCCAGCGGGCGTATTCCCCGAAGATTGGTACGTAGCTGCGTGAGAGGGTACCGACCATGCGCATGCCTTCGGGGTCGCGACCTTCGGAGTGCAGCACGCAGACTCCCATGAGGTAGAACGCGGCGGTGGCAAGAGTGTAGATGATCATGGAGGCGAAGGCGTCCCATTTCATGACATTGAACCAGCCCTGAGCGCGCTGCAGCCAGTGTGCTGAAGATTCGCGGGGACCTGCCGAGCGGGCGTACCCTTTTTCGATGCACCAGTAGGGGTAGCTGATCAACTCGGTTGCACCGACGCCGATGATGCCGAAGGTAGCGAGGGCTGTGATCAGTGCAGCGTCTCCGGGGGGCAGTCCGAAGCTGAGTCCCTGAAGGATTTCGGCTGAGGAGAGGGCGTAGGAGGTTTGTTGAAGAGCGAACACATTTCCGATGGTGATGAACGTGAAGGCGACGACGAGTGCAACAGAGAAGACTTCAACGAGTTTGTAGCGGCCGTACCAGAGCAGTACAGAGGTTGCGATGCTGAGGACGATGGCCCAGATTTTTTCGTCGCGTGTGGGCGGATCGACGAGACTGACCCCGTTATCGTCGACGAGGGGTTGACCGGCGAGTGCGAGTTTCTGAATCTGCTGTCCGCGGGGTCCCAGTTCCTGCAGTTCGGCTTCGATTCGCTGCAGCACATTCAGTTGTCTGGTTGTGGGTGGTGGGCTGGGCAGGGGATTGGTTTCGGAGGCGGTTGTCTTCCATGCGGCCCACTGCTGAATTTCCTTTGTGGAGGGGCAGTTGACAGCGGCTGCATAGTCACCGGTGAGTGGGATGGTGAGTGACAGTGACTGCCCGACTCCGCCGGCGATGCCGCCGAGCTGTGCTGTGGAAGTGGAGATCATGAGGACCCAGAAGGCGACGATCCAGTTGATGCCGAAGATGCGCGGCCCGGGGACTCGATTGAGTGAGGTGAGTGTGGTTTCGCCATGACTGATGGCAAAACGGCCGAATTCGAGCTGAACAAAGACTTTGACGACGCAGCCGAGGAGGATGAGCCAGAGCAGAGCGATGCCCGCCTGGGCGCCGGTTTTGGTGGTCATGATCAGTTCGCCGGACCCGACGATATTGGCGGCGATGATCAATCCGGGGCCGATGTGCTGGAGGATCTGCAGTGGCCGATGTGGTGGGTCGGCGATTTCGGATGCGATGCGGCGATCGGTGAACTGCGATTGGGAGGGGTGCGACATACGAGGGGTCTTCAGGAGGAAACAGCGGGTGCTGAGTGTGGGGATGTGGGCAGTAAGTGAATGTTTGGAGCCGTACAGCATACACAGATCTGCGAACGGTGCCACTTTGACTGCAGGGGAAGGGGTGGAGAAGGTGGGGGGAAGTGTTCAGTTTGACGGAGTTGTTCGGCGGATTTCCCGAAAATCCGGCAGGCAGGGGTGTGGCAGGGTAACTTCCGCGAGTGCGGGGGTTTAGACTTTGCCTGTGTCGCCGGTTGATGTTGAGGTCAGTTTGGTTATTTCGGAGCGAAGACTACTGCCTTGGGTGCTGTTTATCGTTTTTTCTGTCGGCGCACGGGTGTTTCGACAGCGATTGTACTGTTGCTGGTGCTGCTGAGTGCGGCTCCGGTTCTGGCTCAGGGTGCGTCTGCGGATGTACTGCGGGGTGTTTCGAGCGGGGAAGATCAGCAGTTTTCGTGGAGGATGCTGTTGCTGCTGTCGGGTTACAGTGCAGCGATTGTGCTGGCATCGCTGCTGGGTGGCTGGATTTCGTCGCTGGTGAATCTGACTCACACGGTGAGCCAGACGATCATCAGTTTTGTGGGCGGTCTGATGCTGGGGATCGGTGTTTTTCACCTGTTGCCTCATTCGCTGCATGGTGGGCAGACAGCCAGCGAGGCGGCGAGCTGGATGATGTGCGGGATTGTGGCGATGTTTCTGCTGATCCGCTGGTTTCATTTTCATCATCATGGTCCTCTGGAGATATCGACGGACCGCGAGGATCCGTGTGCTGGTCAGCATGCGGAGAAATCGGTTGAGTCATCGCTGCTGGTGCAACTGGGTTCCGGCTCAGCGGTTTGTGAACATTCCGATGAGCATGTGCACGTGGATCACTGTGGTCCGGTGAACAGGGCTGTTCAGGCCGGGGCTCCGCACTGCCATCATGCACATCAATTGAGCTGGGTGGGGATTCTGGCTGGTTTATCTCTGCATACGCTGCTGGATGGGATGGCACTGGCGGCCAGTGTTGCGGCGGAGAGTCGGCATTCGGTGCTGTTTTCGCTGTTTGGTTTCGGGACATTTCTGGCGGTGCTGCTGCACAAGCCGATGGATGCGCTGTCGATTACATCGCTGATGAAGTCGGGTGGCTGGAATGCTCGGCAGCGTTTTCGGGTGAATCTGGGATTTGCGCTGATGTGTCCCCTTGGGGCGCTGTTGTTTGTGCTGGGGTTGTCAGTGACAGGCGGTGTGGTGGCGGGTGCAGTTTCGGGGATGCTGGCATTTTCTGCTGGTGTCTTTGTGTGTATTGCGCTGAGTGATTTGCTGCCGGAGATGGAGTTTCACGCTCACAACCGTCTGCAGCTGACCACGGTGCTGCTGGGTGGGATTATGCTGGCGTGGTGTCTGCGATTTCTGGAGTCGGGCCAGCTGCATCAGTTGCGATAGTTTGAGCTGAGGCGTTTTTCCGGGACCTGGTGAAGGGGTGATACCGCGATGACAATGGGTTTTGGGATCATAGGCACGGGGATGATTGCGCATTTTCATGCGAAGGCGATTCAGGCGATGTCTGGTGGTCGTGTGGTGGCCTGTTTCAACCAGAATCCGGAGAAGGGTCGGGCATTTGCGGCGGAGTATGGCTGTCGTGCCTGTGATTCACTGGAGCAGTTGCTGTCGGATCCCGAGGTGCAGATTGTGACGATATGTACTCCCAGTGGTGCTCATCGCGATCCTGCGCTGGCTGCGGCGCGAGCCGGTCGGCATGTGGTTGTGGAGAAGCCACTGGAGATCACACTGGAGCGATGTGACGACATTATACGAGCCTGTGACGAGTCGGGCGTGAAGCTGTGCACCATTTTTCCGTCACGATTCAGTCCGGCCAATCTGGCGCTGAAAGCGGCTCTGGACAGCGGGCGTTTTGGACGAGTGACTCTGGGTGACACGTACGTGAAGTGGTGGCGAACGCAGGAGTACTATGACGGCGGAGGGTGGCGTGGCACGTGGGCACTGGATGGTGGTGGTGCCTTTATGAATCAGGCAATTCACAATGTGGATCTGCTGTGCTGGCTGATGGGAGGTGTGTCGGAGGTTGCGGGCTACACCGGGACGCTGGCTCATGAGCGGATTGAGGTGGAGGATGTGGGTGTAGCGTGTCTGAAGTTTCAGAGTGGGGCTCTGGGGGTGATGGAAGCAACAACGGCGGCGTGGCCGGGTCTGCTGAAGCGGACGGAGATTCATGGCAGTCGCGGGACTGCGATTGTGGAGCAGGATTCGATTCTGAAGTGGGAGTTTGCGGAGCCGCAGGCGGGAGATGCGGAGTTATTATCGAGGCTGGGAGGAGGATCAGCGACGACAGGTGGCGCGGCTGACCCGAAGGCAATTTCGTTTGTGGGTCATCAGCTGCAGCTGCAGGATTTTGTGGAAGCGATTGCTGAGGGCAGGGCTCCGCAGGTGGACGGTCGCGAGGGGCGTCGCAGTGTGGAAGTGATTCTGGCGCTGTATCGAGCGTCGACAACGGGTGCCAGTGTGAAGTTGTGAGTGGCTGAGGAGGTCACTGTTGGGTTGAGGGTGTCGGTGGCAGTCCGGCACCCGGCTGCCACAGGACATCATTTGATCCGTTATTGTTGGCGGCGCGTGCCATGACGAACAGCAGGTCTGACAGGCGGTTGAGTGCGACAAGCAGACTGGGGTTGAGTGGGTGCTGCTGATGCAGTCGGATTGCATCGACTTCAGCGCGGCGGCAGACAGCGCGAGCCATGTGGATGCAGGCGGCGGCGTGAGAGCCCCCTGGCAGTATGAAGCTTGACAGCGGCTGCAGTTGATCGGTGAAGTGATCAATGAGTTTTTCGAGTCGTGCGACGTGTTCGGGTGAGATACGGGCGGGCAGCAGGTCTTTCTGGTCGGGAGCCGGGAGTGGCACGCACAGGTCTGCACCGAGGTCGAACAGCAGTTGCTGCAGGGGTTTGATGATTTCTGCGATGGCAGTTGGCGGGTTGGAGGCCAGTGCCAGCCCGAGGCAGCAGCTGGTTTCGTCAACGGCACCGCCGGCGGCGATGCGAGGATCCAGCTTGGAAACTCGCGAACCATCTCCGAGGCTGGTTTCTCCGGCATCTCCTCCGCCGGTGTAAATTCGATCGAGCCGGACCATAGCGGATCTGCCCTGCTGAGTTTGACTGTTGTCTGGGTGTTGTTGTGCTGGCGTTATGAGGGTATCAAAGACAATTCGGGTGTCATTGCAAGGCAGAAAGCGGCAATCAGGTCAGCGGCGTGGTGCAGGTCAGATTCGGCGACCAGTTCGACCGGGCTGTGCATATAGCGATTGGGGATGGTGACCAGTCCGGTGGCGCAGCCGGCGCGGGCAATCTGAATGGCTGCGGCGTCGTTGCTGGCGGGGTATCCGAGGGCGTTGATCTGGAATGGGATATTGCGGGCGGCAGCCTGAGTGGTGAGGAGGTCCACGACGATCGGGCTGGCATTGGCACCGCGTACGATGACGGGTCCGCGACCGATTTCAATTCGCCCGAATTCATTCTGGTCAATTCCGGGGCAGTCGGTGGCGTGTGTGACGTCGACGGCGATAGCGACGTCGGGAGCGACAGCGAAGGCACTGGTGGTGGCTCCACGCAGTCCGATTTCTTCCTGCACAGCCGAGACTGCGACGACTCTGCAGGAGGGTGCTGCTGCGGCGATCTGTCGCAGAGCCTGCATGATGACCCAGATGCCGGTACGGTCATCCATGGCAACACCTGCGAGTCGCCCGTTGCGGAGTTCACGAAGGCAGGGTTCCGGTGTGACGGAGTCACCAATGCGTACGAGGGAGCGAGTTTCGGCTTCTGATGCGGAGCCGATATCGATCCAGAGATCCTTCATTTTGGGTACGGATTTTCGTTCATCGGGGTCGAGGAGGTGGATGGGCTTTCGCGCGATGACTCCGGCGATCGGGCCTGTTGCAGTGTGCACAAGCATGCGTTGTCCGAGCAGGATCTGGAGGTCCCAGCCACCGACCGGGTTAACTCGGAGAAACCCGTGGCTGTCGATGTGTCGAACGATGAGTCCAATCTGATCACAGTGAGCGTCGAGGAGTATGGTGCGTGCGCCGGTGGGGTTGATGACGGCATGTACGCTGCCGTGAACGTCGGTGGTGACCTGATCAGCGAACTGCGAGACGAAGTTGCGAACGACGGACTGGATCTGCTGTTCTGTGCCGGAGGTTCCGGGTGTCTGCAGGAGTTGTCGGAGGAAATCATCGGGCATGAGTCGTCTCGGGTGGCAGCGGGTCAGGGGTCATGAAAAAGGGAGCTCAGCCGAACCGACTGAGCTCCCGTGGGGCATTTGGGCAGGGAGAGCGATCGGGCGACCTATTTCATGGCGGCCTTGGCTTCCTTCTCCTTGCGGCGTTTTTCAAGGATTTCGGGCTGCAGACCTCGCGGAACCTGACGGTAAGCGAGGAATTCCATGGTGAAGGTACCTTTCCCCTGTGTCATGGATCGCAGTTCGTTGGCGTAGTCGAACATGCTGGACAGCGGGGCTTCGGCGTTGATCACACAGATACCTCCGTTGACTTCCGAGCCCGTCACGAGGCCTCGTTTGCTGGAGAGGTGTCCGGTGATCTGTCCCTGGAATTCGTCGGGGACTTCGATTTCCAGTTTCATGAACGGTTCCTGCAGGGCCACTTCTGCCTTGCGGAGAGTTTCACGCATACAGCCGAGGGCACAGATCTTGAAGGCCATTTCGGACGAGTCGACGTCGTGGTAGCTGCCGTCCTGCAGACGCATTTTGACGTTGACGACTTCGTATTCGCCGAGTGGACCCTTTTTGAGGCCTTCTTCGAAGCCGTCGTCACAGGCGGGGATGTATTCACGGGGAATACGACCGCCGGTCACTTCGTCGGAGAATTCGTAGGGGACTTCGGAGGTTTCGGGGAGCGGCTCGAGGATCCCCTTGACGTGAGCGTACTGACCGGAACCACCGGACTGCTTTTTGTGCTTGTAGTCGAATTCGACGGATTTGGTGGGGGTTTCGCGGTAGGCGACGCGAGGTTCACCGACGACGCATTCGCACTTGTATTCACGGCGAATACGTTCGACGTAGATTTCGAGATGCAGCTGTCCCATACCGGCGATGAGTGTCTGTCCGGTTTCTTCGTCGGTCATGACGCGGAAGGTGGGGTCTTCACGACGGAATCGTTCGAGAGCTTTACTGAGCTTGTCAGCGTCGTCGCGTTTCTTTGGCTCGATGGACAGTCGAATCACCGCGTTGGCGACGTAGATGTTTTCGAGGGAAACACTGAGTCCATCGGCGGTGAATGTGTCACCGGAGGCGCAGTCGACACCAACGAGAGCGATAATGTCGCCGGCTTCTGCACCGTCGATATCTTCACGTTCATTGGAGTGCATGCGGACGAGTCGACCGAAGCGAACAGCCTTGCCGGTACGGGCGTTGATGTAGGACTGGCCTTTGATGATTCGTCCCTGGTAGATGCGGGTGTATGTCAGCTGGCCGAAGCTTTCGACAACGGTCTTGAAGGCCATACACACGAGCGGGGCGTCGTTGGAATCGCTGAGCAGGACGCGGGGGTGGTGCCCATCTTCGCCGGCCGGCTTGCTGTTATCAATGGCGTACTTTTCGCGATGCGGCGGAGCCGGGAGGTACCGCACGACAGCGTCGAGAGCTTCCTGCACCCCTTTGTCCTTGTAGGCGGTACCCATCAGGACCGGTGTGATCGCCTGTGCGAGCGTGAGGCGACGAATGATGGCTCGGAGCTGTTCGATTGAGGGTTCCTGTTCTTCGAGCAGGATGCCCATGAGTTCATCGTCATGCAGGGACAGTTCTTCCAGCATTTCGCGGCGGGCCCTGGCGGCGGCGTCCGCGAATTCAGCAGGGATGGGGCGACGCATTACGTCTTCGCCCTTTTCGCCTTCGAAGAAGACCGCTTCCATGCGGATCAGGTCGACGACGCCCTGGAAGGCGGATTCGCGTCCCATGGCCAGCTGCAGCGGGACCGCGTTGCACTTGAGCTTGTCCTTCATCATGCCGATGACCTTTTCCGGATTGGCTCCGATGCGGTCCATCTTGTTGATGAAGGCGATACGCGGCACGCCGTAGCGGCGCATCTGGCGGTCAACGGTGAGTGACTGGCTTTGTACGCCACCGACAGCACAGAGAACGAGGATCGCGCCGTCGAGCACGCGGAGGCTGCGTTCCACTTCGACGGTGAAGTCCACGTGTCCCGGTGTATCAATGATGTTGATGGGGTGGCTGGTGCCGAGTTCCCGGTCTTCCCATTCGACGCGTGTGGAAGCGGAGGTGATAGTGATACCGCGTTCGCGTTCGAGGTCCATGTGGTCCATGGTCGCGCCGCCGTCGCCACCCTTGACTTCGCGAATTTTGTGAATACGGCCGCAGTAGTAAAGAATGCGTTCGGTGAGTGTTGTTTTGCCGGAGTCGATGTGGGCAGAAATGCCGATGTTGCGGAGTTTGGTAATGTCCATGATTGACCAACAAGCCTTAGAAAACTGGGGAACTGAGGAATTTACTGCTGGGGAGCAGTCCGAACGGCGACGAGGGGCCACGGATCGGCTGACAACCGCTGCCTGAAACATGCACGCATGTACATCATTTGTTTTTCAAGAGTTGAGAGTTTATCGGCGAAATCGGGGTTTCGGAAGTGGGAACCGCGGCGAATTCGCGGAAAGCGAATGCATTCCTGACAGGGAAAATCGGTTGTGGCCGGTGTGTTTTTCGGGTGCGTATGTGGGTGTATGTGGCAGTGGGATTGGTGCGGAGGTTCCCGTCGACACTGGGGAGGTGTTTGGCGTAGGATGCGGGTGCGGTTTGTGTGAAACGCGGGCGCGAGGGTGTCGTTGACTGCAGCAGGCTGGCGAGAGCAATGGGGCTGGAAAACCGGGAATACATGCAGGACGAGTTCAGTTCCGGTGCGGGTTTTGGGTCGCGTCCGCGTCCGAGGCTTTCGGCGGTTGCGCAGATCATCGCGATTACGATTGCGGTGTATCTGCTGCAGTTGCTGACGGTGACGGAGCAGTTTGATTTTTCCGGGCCGCTGCGTGATTCGAGCGTTGAGAGCTGGCTGCGAATGGACGTGGAGTCTGTTCTCAGTCGCGGTCAGGTGTGGCGTCTGGCCACGTATGCGTTGTGCCATAACAGGGCCAACATCTGGCATATCGCGATGAACCTGATGATGCTGTATTTTGCGGGTCAGATGGTGTTGTCGGTGATGAGTGAGCGGGAATTTCGCTGGTTTTACGGAGCTGCTGCAGTATTTGCGGGGATTGTTTCGCTGATTTTCTGTCGTTTCTTCCTTCCGCAGGCGCGAATTCTGGGGGCATCGGGAGCAGTGCTGGCGGTATTGACAGTGGCTGCGCTGCATTATCCGCGGCGTGAGGTCCTGCTGATGGGTATTTTGCCTCTGCAGATGCGTTGGCTGCTGCTGTTGTATGTGTCGATGGATCTGTTGCCATTGCTGTCAGGTGGCTGGCGGCAGAGCCAGACGGCGCATACAGCGCATCTGGGGGGTGTATTGTTTGGTTTTCTGTATGTCCGTCAGAACATGAATTTCAGTCGCTGGCTGGAGGAGTTTCCGCGGCGTCTGGGTCGACCGCGGAAAAATCGCAATCTGAAATTGTTTGCTCCGCCGGCTTCTGAAAGCAGCCTGAGTGATCAGGTGGATGCAATTCTGCAGAAGATCAGCGAGCAGGGTGAAGGCAGTCTGACGGCGAAGGAGCGGCAGATTCTGACTCAGGCCAGTCGCCAGCTGCGGAAGAATCGGAAAACCTGACTGAGTGTCAGGAGAGGATGGGCTGCAGCACATTGCCGTGGACATCGGTCAGTCGTCGAGCGATGCCG
>CAITYU010000021.1 GCA_903896675.1 uncultured Planctomycetaceae bacterium | reverse complement strand
GGGTTGGGTTCGGGATCCCGCGGGGCCTGAGCAGCGGGCTGCTGCGGGTTGGACGGCGGGTCAGGATTCACCGCCGAGACGATCAGCGATTCCCCGGCCGACACATTCCGCCGGCTGCTGGCTGCTGCAATCCGAAACACAGCTTCGTGCAGAAACGGCACAAAGTCGGCGCGGGACGGCAGATCGTTCCCCGAACGGTCGAGGGACGACGACAGCACCAGAATCCGCCCGTCCCCATGCTCGGCCTCCACCAGCAGCGGATCTCCGGTCGTCAGTTGGGCTTGGACCGCAGGGGCCACAGCCGAGCGGGAATCTTCCTTTGACGCAGCCTCGCCCTGCTGCGGACCTGGCTGGCGAACAATGTTCAGCACCGCCCATGATTGAAAGTCTGATTTGAGGAATGTGCGTCCGGGATCAGAGCGAAATCGTTCGAGCCAGCCGGGCTGAATTGACAACGGCGCCACCATAACTCGGTCCAGCGCCGCTGGCGGTGCCTGCCGCATGCGGGCCACCTGCAACCCGCCGAGCATGCCGGCCGTTTTGTAACAGGCCTCAAATGCCGCTGGCGTCATTTGATCATCACAGGACACCAGCAGGCCTCCGCCGGTCCGCACAAACTGTTCAAGGGCCGCCGCAAACGCCGGACTCAGTCGGGACACTCCGCAGCACACCACGGCCGCTCGATTTCGCAGATCCAGTGGCGTGGCAGCATCGGCATCGCGGACCTCCGCCGCAACCCACGGTTCACCAGCCTCCATCGCCCCGAATGCAGTCTGTACGAAGAAGCTGGCCCGCTGCTCTTCGCTCACTGCCGCTCGACCATTCAGTACCAGTACCGGCAACGAGGGCATGGAACGCACGGCCGCATGACTGACATCATCCGCTCGAATCGCTTCGTCCCCGGTTTCTGCTGCGATGCTGAGCAGATGCGTGCCCGCCTCCCGCAGCGCATACTCAAATTCCACGGCGGTTTCTCCGTGCGGTGGAATCCGCAGCGATTGAGCGCGTCCGGCCAGTGGCTGGCCATCCAGCAGCAGTCGCACAGGCACCACCGATTCCCGATCCGATTCATTGCGAATGACCGTCCGCATGCGCAGAGGGAATCCGGGTACGGTCAATTCCCGCGACAACTCAAGCCGACCAACCGCGATGTTTCTGCTGAATTCCGCGAGGCCAGTGGAGGCATCGAGGACCCAGATTCGTGGCCTGACCGCCGGCAGCTTCAGCAGATCGTCAAATCGCAGCCATGCCGCCGTATCCTCGGTCTTCCACGCACCAGCCTGTCGATCCGTGAACACCACAATTTCGCGGGACAGGGCACTGCTGCGTCCCAGTATCGCCAGAGCCCGCTCCAGCGCCGGCAGCATCGCACAGGCTCCCCCGGGTGGTGGCAGGGCCCGCAACTGTTCGGCCACGGCCGCTGTGTCCTGCAGCGGAGATTCCACGACGGCCAGCGGTTGATCGCGAGCATCCACGACGGCCACGGTGTCGCCACCCTGCAACGTCTGCAGGAATTCGATCGCCCGCCGCACAGCCTGCTGATGCACCGAGCTGACGCCGTCGGAACGCGACATGGAATTTGAACCATCAATCACCAGCACCACAGTGCGGGAACCGGCAGAACGAAAACCATAAAGCCAGCCCCCGGGAAGCCACGGACGCGACGCGGCCAGAACCAGCAGACCGATCACACCCATTCGCAGCAGCAGCAGCAGCAGTTCTTCCAGCTTCATCCGTCGCCGGGTTTTCCGCGATGGGTTCAGAAACTGCATGGCTCCCCAGTCCACCACGTCAAACCGACGGCGGCTGATCAGATGCGCTGCCACGGGCAGACCAATGCCCACCAGTCCCGCCAGCAGCCACGGATTGAGGAAGAACTGAAACATAACCGACGATCAACGACTACGGCGTGAAAACACATACTGAGGCTGCAAGTATAGCGGTTGTGCCAGCGGGCTGAAGCGAGCTGGTCAGGCATCCGGTGCAGCGGACTGGTCCGAGTGCCTGCGTCCGCGCTTCACGTAAGCCTCGCGCTGTGCAGCATACTGAGCAGCATCCAGCTCAATTGCGGCAGCCGGCTGGGCCTGCTGAGCGGCATCGAACAGCCTGCGGAGGAATGGTACGCACCAGCCGCACCCGGTCCCCGCACCACCACATTCACTGATTTCACTGGGAACCCGCGGCTGGTGCAGGCGAATCCAGTTGACAACCTTGCGTTGCGTCACGTGGAAACAGTAGCACAATTTGTCGTCCGGCTTCATATCTGCGATCCGCACCCGCTGACGGGTTGACAGAGTCCTCAAAGGCTGACAGCATCCGATATCCTGCTCCTTCTGACAAGCACGACAGGCGGAATATGCGCACCAAATCACAAACGGTTGTCTGCAGCGTTGTGCTGCTGAGCTGCAGCTGGCTGACTTCAATCGCACGGGCCCAGACAACTTCTGATCGGGCGTTTTTTGAGTACTCGGGAAGACCTGGTACGGTGATTGCCGCCGGTGGCGGCGACCTGCCGCCGGAAATCGCAGCGGCTGTGGTGCAGGCAGTCGGCGACAACGGCTCGGTAGTCATCCTGCCGGATGCGGCTGAAGATCCGGTGTCCGCAGCAGCTCAGGCTGCAGACTATCTGCAGAAAGCCGGCGTGAAGCCGGCAGCAATTGTCGGGCGCAGTACAGCACTGGATGATGTCGTTCGTGGCCAGGTGCTGCAGGCTCTGGTGACGGCTCAAGCGGTCTGGATTCCCGGTGGCCAGCAATCGCGGTTGTATGAGGCGTGGCAGAACACGACTCTTGAGTCATCGCTTCAGGCACTGCTGCAGCGCGGGGGCATGATCGCCGGCAGCTCGGCGGGTGCCGCCATCATGTCGCGGATCATGATCGCTTCCGGCAGGGAGGCTCCGCAGCTGGCCACCGGCTGGGACCTGATACCGGGAGCCATTGTGGACCAGCATTTCAGCCAGCGGAATCGCATTGCTCGCAGCCAGCAGGCCGTCAGCCTGCATCCGGGAACAACAGGTCTGGGTGTGGACGAAGGCACGGCGGTGCTGCTGACCGGTCGTACTCTGCGTACAGTGGGAAATGGCAATGTTACGATTCTACTGGGCGCAACCGGTTACCGCCCTGCAGAAACGATTGTGTTGCCGGCGGGTGCCATCGCTGACTGGACTCAGTTGCGTCGCGCTGCTCGCCAGCGGGCTGCCGGGGTGGATCCCGGGTTGCCCCAGTTCGGTCCCAGCACCGTCAGCAAAGGTGCGTTGGTAATTGTTGGTGGCGGAGGTATGCCGCAATCAATCGTGGATCGTTTTGTGCAGCTTGCTGGTGGCGAGAATGCGAACATCGTGGTGCTGCCGACTGCCGTTCCACGAGATCAGACGGATCTGCGGATCCCCGGCTTTCTGGCCCGCGCGGGGGTGAAAAAAGTGACCGCACTGGACCAGCGTGGTCCGGAAGAAGTCAGCAGCGACACATTTCGGACGGCCCTGAAGGAAGCCACAGGCATCTGGTTTGGCGGTGGTCGGCAGTGGAATTTTGTGGACGCTTACGAAAACACGGACGCTGTAGCGGCATTTCATGAAGTGCTGCAGCGTGGTGGAGTGATTGCCGGAAGTTCGGCGGGGGCCACAATTCAGGGAGAATTCCTGGTTCGCGGCCATCCACTGGGCAATCAGGTGATGATGGCGGAAGGATACGAACGCGGATTTGCATTTCTGCCTGGCAGTGCGATTGACCAGCACTTTGCTCAGCGCGGTCGCCAGCCCGATCTGCTGCCGGTCATACAGCGACATCCGCAGATGCTGGGAGTCGGACTCGACGAAGCCACGGCCATCGTTGTGCAGGGTTCAAAAGCGGAAGTTGTCGGGCAGCATTCGGCACATTTTGTGCGAGCCGATCGCCTGCAGGGGCTGACGGCCGAGCAGTTGCCGAAGAGCGTGGACGAAGCCGCCAAATTGTATGTGACCATCCCAAACGGTGGCAGCATTGACCTGCTCACTTTGCAGCCGCAGTAGCGCCGGTGTGTGTTGGTTGCCACAAGTGTTTTAACGTGGAATGCACACGGACATCCACGGATGGGGCGATCACCGCAGCCCGGGCATTCCTGCCCGGCACCGACAAAAGTCGTTCTGTGGCGCGAAGCGGTGGTTGTGGGCGCCTTACGTGGTGGTTCGTTTTGCGTGGTTTGCGACTCCGGCCCGAAGGGTCGGTTTCCGGTAGCCCTTCGTGAGGGGACGCCCCCCGAAACCGGGGGTTCTGAGGCCCGGCGGGGACTCGAACGCGCATCGTGGTCCTGCACGATCATCTCTTCCAAAGCAATCCCGCAAGTACGACGAGTCAGCTCACGAATTCAGTCTTTGAAACGCAGAATCGCCCTGGACGCAATGCGACGCTTTGGAGCTTAGTGGTTCGTAAAACTGTACCCGAGAAACTTCCGACTCCACGAACGATCCACCGCACTCCTCAATGTGCCGTTCCACGGCACGCCGGCGTTCAGAAACGCACGGATCAGGTGCAGCACTCGAACATTGCGAACTCGACGCGAAATCCGACTCATCAGGGCGTCGTGATTGACTCGATCAGGGAACTTTTCCAGTTCGAGATCCACCACCCAACGCAAGTGCTCGGTGATGAAGCCCTGGGCCACTGTGATCGCCTGATGAGCCGACCGCCCTCGTCGGAAACCGTTGCTGCTTCCAGAAACCTCTGATCCCAGTCACGCTGAACAACCTGCAGCAACGCCTGCTGAATCAAGCGATCCTGAACGGGCGGAATGCGAGGCTTTCGCACACCGCCGTCGGCCTTCGAAGTTTCCACTCGGTTCACAGGTTGAGGCTGATGAGTCCCATTCAGCAGTCGATCGTCCTTTCGAACGAGTGTCTCGCCTCTGATTCCACCGCCGATTCCGGAACATACGGCAGACCTACCGAGTGAAGTTAAACGTCCGCCCGCGCACAACCGCCGGATTTACGCTCCGTGCCGTTGCTGGATCAGGGACTCAAACCCTCAAGCTGCTGAATCCTTCGGCTCGGCAGGAGCCTCGCCCTCCCAAGGGTTGAACGGCTCGGCAGGAGCCTCGCCCTCCCAAGGTCGACCAGAAAGCACTTCCCCTGCAGGACAACACCCGCTGGCTTCCGCCAACGGCTCGCCTCTGCAATTGGTGCCTTTCGTGGTGAAAATGCTGCTTCACACCGCGCACTTCATTTTTACGTTGAGCCAAAAAAACGGCCCGGATTGCTCCGGGCCGTCTGCGGCAGATGATCTTCAGTACCGCTCTTTCACACCGGGCTCAGTTCAGCCAGCTCAAACCGCTGCTGCTGAGTTGTCCAAACACGTCATCCAGCAGTTCACGGGAATCCGCACCGCTGTCAGAAACAGTCGCTGCGGTCCGGCTGAATTCGGCAACTCGACTGGAACCTTCGCTGGCCAGACCGGCAGTGACCGTCGGCTCAGACTTTTTCGTCGCTGCTGTTGCAGATCGGCGAGTAGTGGGTGACAGCAGACTCGTCAACGCGGACTGTTCGCCACTGTTACCTGCGGTCGGCAGGGTACTGCGACGATTGATGACCGTGGGAAACCGGGAGTCGTCCGCAACGCCACGCTGCTCGATCCGATATCCCGGCAACTGAGATTCGACGGCCACCGGCGGCGGGTCAGCAATCCCCTGAGGATTTGCGTTTCCAGTACCGAGAGCAAAGGAGCTGGTCAAAACCGGAGCAGTCAGCGTCCGACCGTCCGCATAACGGTAGACTCGATCGGTGGCACTGTCGGAAATCCACAGGTCCATCACGCCGTTTGCGGGATCCAGTGCAATGCCAGTGGGAGCGGTATTCTGAGTGCTGATGGCCCACGATGACACTGCGGTGGCGACACCGCTGGCATTCAAAGTATACCGGTAGACTCGATCAGCAGTCGACGTGTCGTCGACCACCCACAGGTAGGACACATTGTTCTGACGGCCCCAGACAATATCCTTCGGGATCGCGTTGCCGCGAGTCAGGGCGAAATTGGAGGTCGCCGTCATGGTGCCGGTCGTCAGAGCTGCAGCGTTCGCGTAATAGTAGACTCGGTCCGACCTCGCATCAACGACCCAGATGTGGGTTCCGTCAGTGGCAATACCTTCGACCGTGGCATTGGTCGCCAGAGTTCCCAGCGCCCAGTTCCCAAGGAGTGCCCCGCTGGTATTGTAGACGTACACCCGGCGAGCCGCGTCCACAACCCAGACCTTGTCACCAGCAGCGGTCATGGCCAGCCCACGAGGCGTGGTGTTGGCCGAATTGAGTGCGTAGTTCTCGATTGGAACCCCGGCACTGTCATATTCAAACGTACGATTGGCAGTGGCGTCATCCACCACGTAGAACTTCGTGGCCGGTGGCGCTTCATTGTCGAGGTTTGTCAGCGAGAAATCTGCCGGATTGTTACCGTGGTACAGAGTGTCTGCGGAGGTCGCAGCCCCGATGACCAGAGTCCAAACGATGTTGCCGTCAAAAATCGTATCGTCGACTCCGGTTCCGGTCACCGTGACTGGCGTGTTCCAATTGGCTGCCGTAAACGTCACTGACGCCGGACTGACGCTGCCTTCGGTTGCATCTGAGCTGCTGAAGGCCAGAGTGACATCCGCTGTCGGCTCGGAATTCAGTCTGATCGTGAAACTGACTGCCCCACCAGCTTCCGTGGTGGTCGTGCCGGAAATCGTTCCGACTGTGATACCTGCGGTGTCGTCGTCCGTGTTGGACAGTGACACATCACTGGCATCAATCCCGTTCCACGCGGTGTCGGCGGACGTTGCAGCCCCCAGTACGACCTGATAGGCGATGTTGCCATCATCCACGTTATCATTCACGCCGGTCACAGTGACCGTCTGGGGCGTTGCCCAGTTTGCTGCTGTGAATACCAGAGACGATACGGACACTGTGGCTTCCGTGGCATCGGAAACACTGACCGGAATGATCACATCCGCCGCAGGCTGTGCCGACAGACTGACAGTGAACGTCACCTGTCCACCTGCTTCGGTCGTGGCCGTGGCCGAAGGCGGAGACACTCGCACGGCAATCGTCTGGCCGTTCAGGTAGTCCAGCACATTCTTCAGGAACGTCGCCTGGTTATTCGGAGCAGCCGCGGTCGAGCTGATGCTTTCGAAGGGTACGGTCGAGAAGACCACGCCGAAGCCGCCGGTCGAATAATCGCCGCGGTAACTGACGGCCGAGAACGGCGAGCTGGCAGTGGCTACTCCATGCTGCAGAATGCCCGTGGCCCCGGTCATCGGAGTGACTGCATCCACATACAGCGAAGCGAAATCAGCAGGAGCAGCGACGGCCAGTGACATTCCCGCTGTGATCGGGTCACCGGTGACGCCGGTTTCCGTGTGCGCCACAGTCACCACGTCGCTGGCAAATGTGGAAACCTTCAGGTAGTTCTGCAGGAACGCAGTTGTGACACCATTGTACAGGATATCCTGTCCGCTGATGAAGATGCGGCCACCGGCATTCAGATACTCTGAAATCGCAGTCTGCTCGGCGGCTGACAGCCCGGCATTCGTGCTGCTGTAGTCATAACCGGTGTTCCAGATCACAGTCTGATATTTCGTCAGATCGGCCGATGTCGGAAGAACTCCGGCACTGGCCACGTTCCACGTATCATAGCTGAGCGACCCGGCGGCCAGAGCCGCATTAAAGAATCGCTCGTAGGTGGCTCCGTGGTCGTCATCGACAAACAGAATCGGTGCCGGAGCGTTGGTTGTGAAGCTGTAGATGGCTGACGTCGCCACGTTGCCCGCAGCATCCGTTGATTCCACCTGGTAGTACCAGACAGTGGACGGAGTCAGACCGCCGATGGAGATCGACTGAGTCAACCCGGTGGCACTGCCGGCCTTCACAAGATTCAGTGCAGCGGAACTGGTACCATAGCGAACCCTGCCCGTCGCTGACTCGCTGGTGCTCCAGTTGATCACCGCACTGACGGTGGACGGAGTCGCCGAGACGCCAGCGATTGAAGGTGCCACGCCATCCACGGTGGCAGTGTCAGTCAGATTGAGGGCCGCGTAGTTGCTGGTAATCACGTCTCCGTGAGCGACCTGCAGGATGGAGTCTGCTGCGGCCGCTCCGCTGCCAAGCTGAACGCTTCCCGCAAACAACCCGGAATTCACAGCAGTTTCCGTCAGCACAATCGACAGTGGAGCTGTTTCGGTGGTGCTGCTGACGGTCACGGTCACGGTGTCAGCCACAGTGGGACTGAGATTGGCGGCAGCACTGCTGAGCGTAATTCCGGCAGTCTGAGTCGGGCCGTAAACCGGTCGATCAAGATCCAGAAACGACGAACGGCGAATGGCTTCGTACACGTCCAGACGACCACCAGTGACGGTCTTGCCGGCCAGCGATGCAGTCGGAACGGCACTGCTGAGCAGTGCCAGACGAATGGATGCCGCAGAAACTCGGCCGGACTGAGCCGAAGCATACAGGGCCGCCGCACCCGTGACATGGGGAGTTGCCATGGAGGTGCCGCTGTAGCTGGCATAGGTGCTGACAGGCACACTTGAAACAATGGACGAACCCGGCGCACCGATGTCGACTGTCGTCGCACCGTAGCTGGAGAAGCTTGAAATTGCCCCAGTGCTGGTGATGGACGCCACAGCGATCACCGAGTCATAGGCAGCAGCAGTCTGCGTTGACGTGCCAACCGTTGTGTTGTAATTCGAAGGGTAGGAGGCGGTCGTGTCATTGTTCGCCGTGGCATTACCCGCCGCAGCGATAAACAGAATGTCCTGCTTCGCCGAACGAATGATGGCGTCATGCAGAGACTGCGAGTATCCGCCGCCACCCCACGAATTGTTGGTGGCCACCAGATTGATGCCGTGGCGAGTCTTCAGGTCGGTGAGGTAGTCCAGCGCCTTGACAGCATTCAGAGTTGTGCCGCCAGTCGGGCCGAGAAACTTACAGGAGATCATCGAGACCGCCCAGTTCACACCCACGACACCGCTGGCATTGCCACCAACGCCACCGATCGTGCCGGCAACGTGCGTGCCGTGCGAATCCTGGCCAGCATCGTAAACCGTCCTGTCGTTCGAGACGAAGTCCCAGCCGTTTGTGTCGTCGATATAACCATTACCATCATTGTCGATGCCGTCGCCTGCCACTTCACCAGGATTCGTCCAGACATTGGGAGCCAGATCGGGGTGATCAATCTGCACACCCTCATCAATCACACCCACCACGATGCTGCGGGATCCCGTCAGATTCGTATTCCACGCGGCCTCAGCGTTGGAACCGTACTGGTTCGTGGTTCCGGCGGGACCTGAGGCACCCGGCGAATCACTGCCATACATCCCCCACAGACTGCCGTTGGTGTAGTAGGTGTCATTGCTGACAGCCGATGGCTTATAGATATAGTTCGGCTCGACAAATTTCACTCGAGCATTGGTTTTGAGGCGTGCCATAGCAGCCTCCATTGTCATGCCGTTTCCGACACGCACCCGCTCCATCACCCCAAATCCAGCCTTCTGCATCGACTTCGTTTGAATCGTCTCGGCAACCTGCAGCCCCATACCGGCCCGAGTGGCATTGCGTCCAGCCGCCGTGGTCCCTGAGTTGTACTGCACAAGCAGCTCACCCGCGACAAACTCAGGACCTCCCTTGCCTGCCAGAAGCACTCGGGCTTCCAGAATTTCCGGTGCCGTCGGGCTTCCATTCTGACTGAGTCGATTCCGCCTGCTGTTGCGCTTACGCATCTGATTTGCGTCCTTCCAATCGGCCCGTGACAGCCGATAAAGATCCCCCCGAATCCCTCTCTCACGTCTCGACAATCGATCGAGCCATGCACAGGAAAGGCCGAAATCCCGGAATCACCGGCCAGGACTTTCCGCGAATTTCAGAGTTTCTCTGAAACCAACCCGAAATGCGAGGTGGCGGCACGCAAATCGCCCCAAACTCGGCAGCAAAATTCTGCCCGCAACCAGCGAGGCAGTTTTTAAACCACGGATGACGGCAAAAGGAAAAATGAATTGCCAGCATCGCTATTCCAGATAGATCAGTTCCTTCTTGTTCAACAGGGCGTGACACAACTGTGCCAGCACGGCCTCATTGTCCGTCGCTGACTCAGCGGGCGCCCCCAGCTCAGCAGCAGCGACTTTCAGAAACTCAGTGGCCGCTGCCGCTTCCGCCGGCTCAGGTAACCTCGCAAAGGCCTGCAGCCACGCGGTTTCCACACGGCGGTCAGGCGATTGCTGTGCCTTCAGTCGCTGGGCCCAGACCGTGGCCTGCTGGTGTACAAATTCACTGTTCAGCAGAATCAGGGCCTGCGCAGGCACGTTGGACTGACTGCGACGACCGACTGCCGAGGCTGGCTGAGGTGTGTCAAATGTCACCATAAACGGGTTAAGAAAATTGCGATTCACCGCCTGATAGACGCTGCGACGACCGGCTCCGTCCAGCGGACCGGACTGCCCTGGACGCCCGCGTCCCTGCATGAACGCAGTCAGATACACGGGTACCGGCGGGCCGTGCATCGCGGCATCCAGTCGACCGGAAATCGTCAGGATCGTGTCTCGCATTGCTTCACTTTCCAGCCGCCGGACCTCCGCCCGATGCCACAGCAGATTCGCCGGATCACGTTCTTCGGCGGCGGGATTGCGAACGCTGCTTTGAGCATAAGTGCGAGTCAGCACAAGGCGACGAATCAGCCGCTTCAGTGACCAGCCATCCTGTCGGAACTCATCGGCCAGCAGATCCAGCAGCTCGGGATGCGTCGGCTTCTCGCCCAGCACTCCAAAATTATCTGAACTGCCCACCAGACCGCGTCCGAACAAGTGCTGCCAAACCCGATTGACAACCACTCGAGCCGGATATGGGTTGCTGTCCGCCAGCACTCGCTCGGCGAGCTCCAGTCGCCCACTGGCCGCCGGATTGTTGAGCGGTGCCCCGGCATCCAGCGCTGTCAACAGCCGTCGTGAGGCCAGCTTGCCCAGACTGCGATGATTGCCACGCACAAAAATTCGCTCGTCCTCACCCGTCCCATCGCACATCACCAGCACTGGCTCGCCACCCGGATCAACACCCGCAAGTTCCCGCCAGCGATTCAGCACCGTCGCCAATTCGCCAGCGCCCGGGTCACCAGCCAGTCCCAGCGACACCGCTGTCGCCGGCCAGGCCGGATCACGGACTGCAGCGTCCGCCCATGCCTGCAGCATTTGTGCACGATCAGAGGCCAGTGTCACTGCCTGATCGGCCGCTGCCGAGAGTTCCAGAGGCACCCCGGGATTCACTCCCGGGGCCACCAGCCGAACCTCGCGCACTGCAAACCAGCCATCACCCTCGTCCAGAAATTCAAGGTGACAGCGATGCCCCGCATATCGCCCCAGATCTCCGGCAATTCGAATCCACTGAAACCGTCCGTCCGTATTGATGGATTGACGCAGCCCGCCAAACAGCAGCTCGGTGAACTCGTTCATGACGTAACCGTCAACAACCAGTCGCAGACGAGCATTCTGACCGGCGGCCAGAATCAGGATTTCACTGTGCTGCAGGTCCCACTCGGGTGAATGCAAAGCACCCCGCAGCCGTGGTGACACAGTTGCTGATGAGACGTCCTGACCGGTGACCGCCTGCAACCCGGCCGGCTGCCACTGCCAGCCACCCGGCGCCGCCCCCCCCGCAGCCTGCGCCGCTGACGAAACTGAGAAGGCCTCGCCCCACGTGAACCAGCCCGATGGCAGGCCCTGACGCAGATCGGCAAACACCTGCACGTCCTGTGGAGTCTGCGGAGCAGGTACGCTTTGCTGCTGACGTACCTGCTGCACGGCTGCATGCCACGTCGCCACAGCCTGAGCATCCGAGAGGTCCTGCGACTTCTGCTGCAGGACAGCGGGCAGCGACAGCAAGGCACCCGCAGCAGGCAGAGCCGGATCCTGCAACTGCTGACGCAGCCTCTGCACCAATTCAGGTGTGACAGGCGCTTCCTGTGGCTGCTGCGGATCGAGTGTCGCTGCCACCAGTCGACTGACAGCCGCAGGATTCCAGATCTGCAGAGCTGCTGTCGTCAGACGGTCAGCCTGCAGACGCTGCTGATCGAGATCATGCACCAGCGACTGAATTCGATTGCCGGAATCCAGCCACTCAACTCGCCGCCGTGAACTCTGCAGAAAACCCGACAATGCATAGTAATCTTCGGTGGTAATGGCATCAAATTTGTGGTCGTGGCAGCGCGCACAGGCGATGGTCAGCCCGAGGAATGCCTTACCGAAAACATCGATCTGATTGTCAATTCTGAGGGCTTCTTCAAGCTTCACATCCACCGGAGCGTGTTTGTCTTCGCACAGGTACCAGAAACCTGTGGCGATGATTGATTCGTTGAATCCCTGCTCTGCATGACGGCGTGGCTTCGGCAGCAGGTCGCCGGCCAGATGTTCCCGCACGAACTGGTCCCATGGCACGTCAGCGTTCAGGGCACGAATCACATAATCCCGATACCGCCATGCATGCGGCAGCGGAAAATCAAATTCGTGGCCGAGTGTTTCGGCGTAGCGTACGAGATCCAGCCAGTGGCGTGCCCAGCGTTCACCGAACTGCGGACTGGCTAGCAACTGATCGACAACCTTTTCCAGCACCACGGGGGTTTCAGCAGGATCGGCCATGACCTTCTGCAGCAGCTCGGGTGCAGGGGGCAGCCCCGTCAGATCAAAACACAGACGTCGCAGCAGCACGCGACGATCGGCATCGGCAGCCGGAGCCAGCCCGGCAGCTTCCAGTTGAGACAGAATGAAGCGGTCGGCATCCGCACGCGGCCAGTCGGCCCGTTGCACCTGCGGAATCGACGGACGCTGAATGGGCTTCCATGACCAGTGAGCGTGGATGCGTTCCTGCAGCGGAAACTGAGTACGGGTCATGGCAGCCGGAGCTGTTGCCGAGGAGGCGGCAGGCCACACAGCACCATCAGCCACCCATTTGACCAGCAGCGTGACTTCCTCATCAGGCAGCTTGTCGCGCGGCGGCATCTGCAGAGTTTCGTAGCGAACAGCCTGAATCAGCAGGCTGCGATCCGGATCCCCGGGCACAATCGCCGGGCCAGTTTCTCCGCCCTGCAGCAGCGATTCCCTGGATGTCGCCCGCAACCCGCCTTCGACGTCACCGTCGCCGTGGCATTCAAAGCAGCGAGACTCCAGCAGGGGCAGGATCTTTTCGTTGAAAAACTGAGCCTGTTCGGCAGACGGTTCCTGCGGGGTCGCAGTGGCAGCAGTCGCAGCAAACAGAACTGCAAAATACGCAGAAACGCTGAAGAATCGGGGAGTCATATCGCACCGACAGGAAAGAGGCCGGGGAGGAGGACCGGGGAGGACGAACAGATGCAGGCCCGCGGGCCTGCAGAACCGTCGTGTCTGATATTCTCGCCCGTAAGTCGGAACAAAGCAAATGCGGATCGGAAAACGTTCAGGCGGAGGCAAAAATCGGGACGGCCCCACCCAGGACCGCGATTGTTGATCAATCCATCCCTGCTACCTGTGCTGCAGCAACAGACGCACGGAATAGACCACGACCGTGCCAACGACAGTCGTACCGGAGTACAGCAGGCCCAGTGCCAGCCACGGACGTCGAGTATGCACCACGACCGCGATGCCGGCGACCAGCAGTGACAGAGACGCCTTGAACAGCACCATTCCCATCAATCCCCAGCGGTGCAGTACGTGCCGAGCCAGTGGATTGCTTTCCACAAAGGTCACTGTGGTGTTTCCAGCCGCACTCTGATGCAGCAGGATATGCGTCATGGCCACATCCAGAGCACAAGCCAGCAGAAACCAACTGATGGCGGTTTCCAGAGCCTGTCGGCTTTTCCTCTGCCGACCTCGACCACTCATTTGGCTGCCACCGGTGAACTGATCAGGACGCTGACCGCCCTGTCCATGCCAATCGCAAAGATCGTCCGAATGTGCGGATCCGCTACCAGCAGTCGATCACCGGCGACACACAGACCGACCGGTCGGTCCAGCGGCGCACCTGCCACAAATTTTTCAGGCGCTGCCCCGACCGTCACCTTCCACACACAATGCTCGTAATTGTCCGTCACGTACATCGCACCGTCCGCAAGGCGAACCAGATTGTGCGGCAGATTGAACGGATGATCCTTGATCACGGATTCCACTTTGCCGTCGGCTGCCACCTTCTGGATCTGCCCATCCTTGCTGGAGGTGGACAGGACCCAGAGTGTACCGTCGGGATCCAGTGCCAGCCCGCGCGGCGAATTGATCACGGCAAATTCCACGGGCTTCTCACTGCCCTCAGCCGGCATCTTCCAGATGCGGTGCAGTTCCAGGTCCGCCGTGAAGATGGTGCCGTCGGTCGCCACAGCAATGGCCATGGGAATGCCGATCCAGCCTTTGGTCAGCGGCTGCGGAGTTCCAGTGTCGTCGAAGCGGTAGACGTCGCGGGTTGCCGAGTCGCCGGCCAGCAGCCTGCCCTGATGGTCAAAGGCCAGACAGCGGACAGCGTTCAGCGGAGTCCGGAATTTCTTTGAAGCCTGGAAGTAGATGGACTTCTGCCCATTTTCGACTTTCCAGATTCCCGGGAGATTGCGGTCCGCCACAAACACAACGCCGTCCGCACGCGCTGCAACCGCCAGCGGATACTGGAATTCGGTCACCGCCGGAGCAGTTTCCTGGGCAACAGCCGGGACCGCCAGCAGCAGAGTCAGCAGCGCAAGACAGGCACGACGTACCGGCACGGAACTGCAGACCGCAGCGTCCACCCGGGCATAACGTGAGGTCAGGGCGAGGACGTTGGCAACATTCAACACGGGACAATCTCCGCAAACCACTTCAAAACATGCTGGCAACCGACAGACGCAGGGCCTGCGAATGCGCATGGATATTCTGCAGCAACATCAGCAGACTCACAATCCAGCGACTCGCGAATTTTGGGGTGTTTCAGGTTTTTCAGGGCGGTGATGACGCGGCAACAGCACTCAGCCGCCCTCCACCTCCACGACCGCATCGGCCTGCAGCAGCAGCAGTCGGGCCTGTATATGGGCCGGGTCAAGCCGGCAGATGCGAGCGGCAGCACGACGGTATTCCTGCAACTGCGACCCATAATACTCCACTCGCCCACGAATCCACTCGCCCACTTCCCCGGAAACACGATCCGTCTTGAAGTCCACGATGTCGGCTGCCACCACGCGACCGCCCAGTTTCAACTGCACCAGCCTGTCAATCGTGCCGCGAATCAACTGGGATCGCTCCAGCAGCACAAACGGTCGCTCGCGATCCACGACCAGCTGCGCTGCACCGGAAGCCAGCTCCGCCAGCCACGGTCGAAACACCGTCGCTGCTCCGGCCAACCCACGGTCAAAGGTCCGCCGCACCGACTCCGACTGCAGCAGTCGGCGAAATTCCGGCAGCAGTGCCTGAGCTGTCTCACGCGGGATCTGCAGTCGCACCGCCACGTCCAGCAACTGCTGATCCTCAGGCTGCTGATCCAGCCACTGCAGCAGTTCAAACCAGCCGTGCAGCAGAATCCCGCGAATGCGCGGTTCCACCGACTCGACCGCCGGCACCGCCACCGCAGCACCGCGACCCGCACGGCCGGCAGGGCTCGCCGGACCCCGGCCTCGCACCGGTCGCGGTGCAGCCGGGGCCAGCACGGGCAGCGTCAGTGTCGTCTGATCGTGCCGCGAAGGTGCCGACCGCGCCAGCCCACGCCGCCGACCATCCGACATCGGTGACAGCAGAATCCGACCAGCCACTGACCCCGGCCCGCGAACACCAGCCTGCCCAGCTCCCACTGCCGGGGCAGCCGCCGGGGCAGCCTGCGAACCCCGTGATTTCCCCGACGACGGCGTTTCCAGATACCACTGCGGATCACCCGTCTCCCAGATCGTCTCCGCCGGGCCGACCTGAGTCATGTCCGACAGCGCAGCCACTAACAGACCGGCAAAAGTCTTCGGAGGTTTGCCACCTTCCACCGGTGGCGACAACATCACCAGACAACGACGGGCGCGGGTCATGGCCACATAAAACAGACACAGGCTCTCCGCCACCTTCTGCCCGATGGTCTCGCTGAATGCTGCCTGCAGATTGTCCGGCAGCAGCTGCCGCACATTCCGGTTCACCCACACACAGACACGGTCGGCAGGTTCCCCCGTCGCCGGACTGCCAGCAGCCGCCTCCGGAGGCTTGAACAGGCTGGTGTCCAGCTCCGGCAGCACCACACAGTCAAACTCCAGCCCCTTGCTCTGATGAATCGTCATCACACGCACCGGAGCCTTCCGCTTCTTCTGAAATCGACTGTTCTCCAGCAGTCGGATGAAGTCACAGGGATTCAGTGAACCGGTGCCGTCAAACTGCCAGCCGGCCGACACCAACTGCGACATCCGCAGGCGGTCACGAGCAGAACACCGACTGCGGATGGCTTCCGAAATCGACTGCAGAAACGGACCGTACCCCTCGTCCACCAGCTTTTCCCGCAACCGCGCCGCCACTCGACCAGCCAGCCGATCGTCCTGCCAGTCAGTCAGCCCCACCACAGCTCCCAGTGGCGACTGGCTGACATGAAAGCGTGACACCGTGCAGGCCGGATGCGACGCAAACTGCAGCATGGCGAGGACGGCCAGCACAGCAGGGCTGTCGGTGGGCGCAGTACCGCCCTCTTCACTGGCCGGAACTCCCAGCGCCGTCAATTCATGCACCAGCCGGGCGACGGTGGCGTTGCTGCGAGTCAGTACGCCGATTTCCTTTCCGGGCAACTGCTGATGCAGCTCGGCAATCTGCTGTGCCAGCCATGCAAACCGCGGGCCACGACGTTCTGCCACGGTCTCACCGGCAAATTCCGGCTCCGTGCGAAACACCACGTAGCCGGATTCACTGCTGCGCACGGTGGAATGTTCCGGAAAGCGTTCCTGCCAGCGAGCTACGGCATCGTGATATTCCGCCAGTTCCGGATGGCTGGCCACATGCTGAAACACGCGGTTGACGGCATCCATCACAGCCGGAGCCGACCGACGGCTGGCGTTCAGACCGGTTTCACGAATCCCGGGCACCGCCACCGGCACCGCATCCAGAATTTCCGCGAGGCCACCGCGCCAGCCATAGATGGCCTGCTTGCCATCCCCCACGCAGAAGACACTGGAATCCGCATGCTGCCGCAGCGAATCGACCAGTCGCCGCAGCACCTTCCACTGATCGCCGGAGGTATCCTGAAACTCGTCCAGCAGCAGATTGCGGAGACTGCTGTCCATGCGAAAGTTCAGCCGTTTGCCGCTGGCAGCATCAACCGAACGAGCCAGCGTGCGAGTGACATCGCTGAAACCCAGCCAGCCATGTTCCGCTCGCAGCCTCGAAAACTCGGTGTCAAATCGTGAAATCAGGCTGCGAATAGCCTGCATCTGCAGAGCCAGTCGTTCCAGCACTTCAGCCCGGGCATGCTGCAGCAGCCGCTGATACAGGTGCAGGACTTCGTCGCTGAGTTCTTTTTTGTAGTAGGTTCCCTCACCAGCCAGCACTTTGGCAGCGATTCCCTGCGAAATAAAATCGTCCCACAGCTCGGCCTGAAACCGCCGCAGATCATCCTCGCGAGCTTTTGCGATGCGTTTGTCAGCCGGCAGCTCGGCGGCCTGCAGGGCCTGCATCACTTGCGATCTGACGTCTGCGGTCAGCCGCTGTCCGCGAGGAATCTGCTGCCACGCCGATTCCGTCGTCTGCTGATACAGTTCGTGATAATTCTGCACAGTTTCATCGATCAGCAGACGGACGCTGCGACGATGCCTGCCCTTTGCCAGCATCTGCATCAGTTGCTGAGCATCCTGGGGCAACTGCTGAGCCAGTACGGCATCGACGGCCTGTTCCCGCAGATCCGCATCGACATGCGGATCGACGATGGTCCAGCCGGGAGTCAGCCCCAGTTCCAGTGTGAGCCCGCGAGCAGCCTGTTGAAAGAAGGAATCCAGCGTGCAGATCCGCAGCCGGTGCAGGCTGCGAGTCAGGTCGGTCAGCATGCCGAGTGCGGTCGTGCGAGTGATGGTGCCGGCATCCAGTGCAGCCTGCAGTTCGGCGGCTTTTTCCGCAGACGAAGCGGCGTCCGCCAGCCGCAGCAGCACGCGGCCGAGAATCTCGCCGGCGGCCTTGCGAGTAAACGTGGTGGCCAGAATCGAATCGGGACGCTGGCCCTGGAACAGCCGCCGCAGGAAGTGGCTGGAGAGCTGATAGGTTTTGCCGCTGCCGGCAGATGCTCGAATCAATTCATTCATGCAGGCAGGCCCGGAACCGGAAGCAGTATGAGGATCGTGACAACCACCGGCACTGGCGGTCTGTTTCGGGGAACAGGACGACGGTGGCTGAAACAGGCGCCAGTTTAGAACAGCCCTGCCGTCCTGGCCAGACAGTGACGAGGGAAATCGGGGCAAGTACCCGATCACCTGCAGGCCTCAGGAGGCTTTGACGACGGATCGCCCGCGACGGGCTTTCAGTCATTGCACGGACCGGCGAAACGCAATCACCTGATGGACCGGCATGGATCGGTTGGATTTCCGCCGCCGTTTGCCGTAGACTCTGCCACAGTGAGTCCCCGGAGGACTGGCGCTGTTTACCGAGCTGTTTCTGCAGGAATCCCACATGACTGCGACCTGTGTTTGTGCGTTTCGTCGATTGGCGCTGACCTTGTGCGTTGCCGCTGCCTGTGCTGTGACCGGGCTGACTGTGGCCTGCAGTGCATCCTGTCAGGCCGGGGACAGGGATTTGCCGCAGTTGACGGCCGGGGAAGTTCGCGGTGGCTGGAAGCTGTTGTTTGACGGGCGCACCACCGATGGCTGGCGGAATTACCGTTCGGACAGGCTCAGCGATGGCTGGCAGGTTCGCGAGGGTGCTCTGGAGAAGACTCGCGCGGGCGCCGGCGACATCGTCACGGCTCAGCAGTACCAGAACTTCGAACTGTCGCTCGAGTATAAGATCTCGAAGGGCGGCAACAGCGGCATCATGTTTCGGGTGACTGAAGATGATCCGCGACCGTGGGCATCGGGGCCGGAAGTGCAGGTGCAGGACAACGTTGACGGTCGTGATCCGCAGAAGGCCGGCTGGCTGTACCAGTTGTATCAGCCGCAGAAGCCCGAGTGGGCCGTGAAGTTCGAAAACCAGGTCGGTTTCAAGGGCATTGACATGGATGATGCCACGCGACCGGCGGGGGAATGGAATCACGTGTATCTGCGAGTGTCTCCGAAGCAGTGTGAAGTGGCGGTCAACGGGGTCAGCTACTACTACTTCAACATTGGCAGTGACGACTGGAACAAACGCGTTGCAGCCAGCAAATTTGCGAAGTTTCCGCAGTTCGGCAAGGCCCCGAAGGGCCACATCTGCCTGCAGGATCATGGTGATCCGGTGTCATACCGTAACATTCGTATTCGCGAGCTGTCGGAGGACGGCACGGTCGCGGATCCGGTGGACGGTCAGCTCAACGTCGCCGGGACTCCGGCGTTTCCCGACATCACGTGGGAAGGTTTTGAGGGAGTTGACGATGAGGGGCGTATTCAAACGATGCGGCCGCTGGAACTGACTCATGCGGGTGACGGCAGTCAGCGGATCTTTGTGGCTTCGCAGATCGGAACGATCTTTGTGCTGCCGGGTGCCGAGTCGGTGCGGGAAGCCAAAGTGTTTCTGGACATCCGGGACCGGGTGCAGGACTTCCGCAAGGATGCCGAGGAAGGCCTGCTGGGACTGGCGTTTCATCCGCAGTATCGCAGCAACGGATATTTGTACGTGTGTTACAGTTCTTCGCAGGAGCTGCGAACATCCGTGATTTCCCGCTTTGCCGTATCGCCGGACGATCCGAACAAAGCGGACCCGGCCAGCGAAACGGTGATCATGAAGATTCCGCAGCCGTTTTCGAATCACAACGGTGGTTCGATTGCCTTTGGGCATGACGGATATCTGTACATTGCTCTGGGTGACGGTGGGGGTCGGAACGATCCGCTGGGACATGGTCAGAATCTGGGCACTCTGATGGGATCTCTGCTGCGAATTGATGTGGATCATCACCAGCCCGGGAAGAACTATGCGGTTCCGGCGGACAATCCGTTTGTGTCGCGTGCCGGGGCTCAGCCGGAGATCTACGCGTACGGATTCCGCAACATCTGGCGTCTGACGGTGGATCGCCAGACCGGGGATTTGTGGGCGGCGGACGTCGGTCAGGATTTCTGGGAGGAAGTGAATCTGGTGCAGAAGGGCGGGAACTACGGGTGGAGCGTGCGTGAGGCGTCCTATCCGTTCAATAATAAGCCTGCGACGGCCGAGGATCCGCTGATTCCGCCGGTGTGGGAGTATGATCATCAACTGGGCAAGAGCATCACTGGCGGGTTTGTGTATCGCGGTGCAAAGCTGCCTGAACTGCAGGGCATGTATGTCTACGCGGACTTCATCAGTGGCCGTATCTGGGCACTGCAGTACGACGCTGCCAGTGGCCGGGTGGTGAGCAACAAATCGATTGCCTCAACGGGTTTCCCGGTGCTGGCCTTTGGTCAGGATGAATCCGGCGAGCTGTATTACATGCTGGAGACGGTGAATGGTCAGGGGATTTACCGGCTGACGTCGACGAAGTGAGGTCCTGATGGCGGAAACGGCGGACGAACGGGACGAGCGTCTGGCGGTGGTCTTTGACCAGCTCATGCATGATTCTCGCGGGGGTCAGGCAGTGGTGCGTCTGGAGGACGCCATTCGGCGGAATCCGGATCTGGAGCGTGATCTGCGTGAGTTATTTGCGACGGCGCGGATGGCAGAGGATCTGGCGTTGCTGGAGACGGTGGCCGGGAACCCTGCGGACGGGCTCAGTCTGGGCAATCCGGGTGGATCATCGGTTCGTCGGGCGGGCAGTGACGGTGGCTGGGGCAGTGGCAGCTGGATGTCGGACGCGGATGTGCTGCAGGTGGCCAGCGGTCGTCTGCGTGCGGGCCGCAATTCGCTGTTTTCGCTGATTGGCAGTCAGATCGGAGACTATTCGATCGAGGCTGAGGTGGGTCGGGGCGGGATGGGTGTGGTGTATCGAGCGCGGCAGAGCAGTCTGCAGCGAACGGTGGCGCTGAAGATGATCCCGAATGCGGCTCTGGCGTCCAGCATTGACCTGCAGCGACTGCGCGCGGAGGCACTGGCGGCAGCGCGGCTGCGGCATCCGAACATTGTACCGGTGTATGAAGTCGGCGAGCAGGACGGGCAGCCGTGGTTCAGCATGCAGTACATTCCCGGATCGACGTTGTCAGAGCGGCTGCAGCGGGGGCCGATGCCACCTCGTGAAGCGGTTTCGCTGCTGATTCCGGTGGTGGACGCGATCGGTGCGGCGCATCGGGCGGGAGTGCTGCATCGGGATCTGAAGCCGGGCAATATTCTGATTGCCGAAGACGGGACTCCGTTTGTGACGGACTTCGGACTGGCGAAGCGAGTCAGCGTGGACGATCACGTGTCAGCGGGGGCAGCGGACCTGCACAGCCTGACTCAGAGCGGCGCCATCCTCGGGACTCCGGCATGGATGTCTCCTGAGCAGGCTGCAGGTCAGACCGATGCGATTGGCGTGGCGGCGGACGTATACAGTCTGGGGGCTATTCTGTTTGCGATGCTGACGGGGCGTCCGCCGTTCCAGGGAGCTTCTCCGCTGGATACGGTGCTGATGGTCCTGGAGCAGGATCCGCCGGGAATCTGCATGCTGAATCGGGCGGTGGATTCGGATCTGGAAATGATTGTGCTGAAGTGTCTGCAGAAGCCGCAGGACCTGCGTTATGCATCGACGACGGCGCTGGCTGCGGACCTGCGTGCGTGGCTGAACAGTGAACCCATCACCGCACGATCCTCCACCATCGCTCAGGTGATGACTCGCCTGTTCCGCGAATCGCATCACGCTGCGATTCTGGAGAACTGGGGGTTGCTGTGGATGTGGCACAGTCTGGTCGTGCTGCTGCTGTGTCTGATCACGAACGGGATGCAGTTGAACGGGGTGTCAGCGCGGTGGCCGTTTGTGACTTTATGGGTGGTGGGTCTGGGTCTGTGGGCGTTGATTTTCTGGAATCTGCGACATCGGGCCGGACCGATTACGGCGGTGGAGCGTCAGATTGCGCATCTGTGGGGTGGCAGTATGATTGCATCCTCCATGCTGTTTGGCGTGGAGTCGATCATGGGTCTGCGGGTCCTGGAGTTTTCTCCGGCGCTGGGAGTGATTGCGGGGATGGTGTTTCTGGCGAAGGCCGGAATTCTGTCGGGGCGGTTTTATGTCGAATCGCTGCTGATGTTTGGCACGTCCCTCGTGATGGCAGCGATTGCGGCATCGGATCTGCCGGACGTCAGTGTGTCGCTGTTCGGAGTGATGTCGGCGGTGACCTTTTTTGTGCCGGGTCTGAAGTATTACCGACAGCAGCGGCGGGGTCGTCGCTGAGACACGGTGCGGGCGCGGTCGGGTACAGGCATTTTTTCAGTCCGACGGACGATTTTCAGACAGAATCAGCGGAACTGGAACTCTGGGATATCAGTGGCAACCGCGTGATTTCCGGGGGATGGTATTTTCAGGAGATCGCTCATGAACTGGTTCACAGAAAATCCGTGGCCATTACTGTTGATTCTGATCAGTGCAGCGGTGATTTGTGTGGTGCTGCAGTTGCGTCAGCGATGGCGAGCAGCGGGGCTGCTGTTGCTGGCGGCCGGTGGGGTGTATCTGCTTGAGTTACAGATTGTGACGGTGCCGGAACAACTGGAGCTGCGGCTGGATGGAATTCGCCTTGCGTTTGTGCATGACGATCTGGCTGAGATCAGGTCGTACCTGTCACCGGAACATCCGGATCTCGCCGGGTTGGCGGAGGACGGACTGAAGCTGGTGCAGGTTTCGGCGGGGCTGCATCTGAAGGAGGTGCAGGTGCAGTTGGAGGGTGGCGAGCAGCGGGCCACCGTGCATTTGCGGGCGAACGGCAATGTGACGCTGCGGGACTCCGGGCAGCCGATGTATATCGCCACTCGCTGGAAGACCACGTGGGAGCGGGACGGGGGCACGTGGCTGCTGCGGGACGTGCAGCGGCTGGATCCGGTCAGTGGGCAGTCGGTTGGGGTGTTGTCGGCGGGGCCATAGCGGTGGCCGCCGGGTGATTTACGGAAACTGGAGGAGCTGGGAAGCTTTCTCCAGCGGCACCGCCTGCAGCGAACCCGAAATCCCCGAGTTCACCGAAGTTGCGTGAAACCCCCGGTTCTGCTTTCCATTCTCAGGAAACCCTGTAGACTTGGGAACTTTGGCGATGCTGGGTCCGGACAGTCGGCAACAACAGCAGCGAGGTTTCGGTGCGCAGCGTATTCTGTGCTCGAAAAACTCCGGCCAGACAACTTATGAAAGGTGGGCAATGCTGAAAAAATTGCAGGGTTTTCGCAATCTGGCGCTGACAGCAGCGCTGGCGTGTGCGGCGGCAGACGTGCAGGCTCAGGACCCGGGTCCGCAGCCTGAGTATCCGCCGTTTGCCAAGGTGCTTGAGGGTTTTGAGAAGGTTGTCACGAAGGCCAACATCACTCCGATGTACACGCTTTACACGCGTGCGAAGGACGGCCAGATGTACGCCGAGTTGCCTCGCGACTTCCAGATGCGGAAGTATTTTATTGCCACGACGGTTGCCAGTGGTGAAGAGTACGCCGGTCTGCAGGCCGGTGATCTTTACGTGTACTGGCGTCGCTACGACCGTCATCTGGCCCTGATTGCTCCGAATATCGAGTATCGGGCGGCGGGTGATCGGGAGGCTGAATCTTCGGTGAAGCGACTGTTCACAGACCGCGTGCTGATGGAAGTGCCGATCATCACGATGGGTCCGAACGGTGGCCCGGTGATTGATGTGGATTCGATGCTGCTGAATCCTGATCCGCGGTTCAACATCGGACCGGCTCAGTTCAATCCTTCGCTGACTCAGCGCGGGATTTTCTCGATCCGCACCGCGAAGGCGTTTGAGAACAATGTGGAGATTGCCTTTGAGGTTCCGTCTGCTCAGGACGGTGGCCTGAAGATCCTGCATTTTTCGATCAGCAACATTCCCGACAACACGGGTTACCAGCCTCGTCCGGCGGACAGCCGAGTAGGTTTCTTCACGACCTCGTATTCGGATCTTGCGAAGTACGACGACCGCGAGACTCGCATTCGCTACGTGAACCGCTGGCATCTTGAGAAGGCCGATCCTCGCCTGCAGCTCAGTCCTCCGAAAAACCCGATTGTGTTCTACATCGAGCACACGACACCGGTGCGATATCGTCGCTGGGTGCGTGACGGGATCCTCGCGTGGAATGCAGCCTTCGAGAAGGTGGGCATTACGAACGCGATTGAGGTGTACTATCAGGATGCCGCGTCCGGTGCCCACATGGACAAGGATCCTGAAGATGTGCAGTACAATTTCGTTCGCTGGCTGAACAATGACATTGGCACTGCGATTGGCCCCAGCCGAGTGCATCCGCTGACGGGTCAGATTCTGGATGCCGACATCATTCTGACGGACGGCTGGATTCGTCATTACAAGAAGCAGTTCACCGAGAACCTGCCGAAGATCGCAATGGAAGGATATGGTCCGGACACGCTGGCGTGGCTGGCTGAGCATCCGGAGTGGGATCCGCGTGTGCGACTGGCTCCGCCATCGATGCGTGCCAGCGTGCAGCGTCAGATCGCGAAGAATGCGGCACTGCCGTATGCCGGACATCCGCTGTTTTCCGCCAATTCCGACGTGCTGGGTGATGAAGAGTATGATGGTCTGAATCGGCCCAGCCAGGTGAACGGCCTGTGCATGGCGGCTGACGGCCTGGCGATGGAAGTCGCCATGGCGCGGATGACTTTCGACATTCTGGGCGGGCTGGCACAGGATCCTCCGGCAACCCCGGCGGCGCCTGCGGGCGAGAAGAAGCCGGAAGCACCGAAGGAGCAGATGCTGGACGGCATGCCGGAGTCCTTTGTGGGCCCGCTGATGGCTCACCTTGTGGCTCATGAAGTCGGCCATACACTGGGTCTGCGTCACAACTTCAAGGCGTCCAGCGTGTATACTCTGGCGCAGATCAACAGCGAAGAAGTGAAGGGCAAAAAGCAGCTTGCCGGCTCGGTGATGGACTACATTGGTACGAACGTGCGGCTGGATTCGGGCACGCTGCAGGGTGATTACTGCATGACGGGTGTTGGCCCGTACGACATGTGGGCGATCGAGTACGGTTACACGTTCGGCGACACCAAGCCCATCCTCGCTCGTGTGGCGGAACCGGAACTGGTGTTTGCCACTGACGAAGACACCGGTGGTCCGGACCCGCTGGCTCGTCGCTATGACTTCTCGAAGAATCCTCTGGACTTCGCGAACGAGCAGATCCGTCTGGTGAATCATCACCGTGCGAAGCTGCTGTCGGACTTCATCAAGGACGGCGACAGCTGGGATCGGATTCGTTATGGCTATGAAATGATTCTGTCACTGCAGACTCGTTCACTGTCCATGATGTCCATCTGGGTGGGTGGTGCGCATGTGAATCGGGACAAGAAGGGCGATCCCAACGGTCGTCGTCCGATTGAAGTGGTTCCCGCTGAGACTCAGCGGGCTGCTTTGAACTTCGTGCTGCAGAACGCCTTCCGGGACGAAGCTTTCGGCCTGACTCCTGAGCTGACCACAGCGATGGGTCTGGACAAGTGGTATGACAACCAGGGTTCGATGAGTGAAGAGTCGACATGGCCGATTCATGATCGAATCATGGGAATTCAGTCTTCGATGATGACCTCGCTGCTGAACCCCACGACTCTGCGTCGCGTTTACGACAACGAGTTCCGGGTCCCGGCGGACGCAGATTCGCTGACTCTGCCGGAACTGCTGCAGACGGTGACGGCTGCAGTCTGGTCCGAGCTGGATGTGAAGGCGGAAGGCCAGTACACGGCTCGCAAGCCGCTGGTCACCAGTCTTCGTCGCAACCTGCAGCGTGAGCAGCTTGAGCGACTGATTGACCTGACTCTGCCCGGTCGTTCTCAGGGCCCTGCGGGCAAGGTGATTTCTTCACTGGCGGCTCAGCAGCTTCGCGGCATCCTGCAGAAGATTGAAGCGGCTCAGCAGGCTGCGGCAGACAAGCATGACCCCTACACTGCTGCTCACCTGCAGCAGGCTCGTGATCGCATCACCAAGGCTCTGGATGCTGACTACATCCTGAATCCCGGCAGTGGTGGCGGTGGCGGTCGGGAACTGATGCTGTTTGGTCGTGAGACGGAAGCCGGCGAACGCTGATTCAGCAGACCGGTGCATTCACTGCGGGGCTTTCGATGAGCGATCATCGGAAGCCCCGTTTTTTTGGGTTCAGACGGGGAGTTTCGGTGATGGCGGACAAAGTGGTACTGAGTGTGGGCCAGTGTCGACCGGATTCGGCAGCCATCGGACATTACCTGCGCAGCAATTTTGGAGCGGAGGTGGTGACAGCGGATACTGCTGCTGCGGCACTGCAGTTACTTGCCGAGCGAAGTTTTCAACTGGTCCTGCTGAACCGGATCCTGGATGCGGATGGCAGCGAGGGCATGCAGATTCTTCACGAAATCCGCCGACAGGAACGCTGGCAGGAGCTCCCGGTCATGCTGGTCTCAAATTATGCGGAATGGCAGCAGAAGGCGGTGGCGGCGGGAGCCCTGCCGGGGTTTGGCAAGGCCGAACTGAATCGGCCGGAAACGCGGCAGCGGGTGGCGGAAGCACTGGGAGTCTGAGCAGCAGTGGGAGTCTGGTGATGCCCGCGTGGCTCAGTCTGGCTGTGGCAATTGTCTGTGAAGTGGTGGGTACATCTGCACTGCAGGCGTCTGCCGGTTTTACTCGCCCATGGCCCTCACTGCTGGTGACGGCAGGTTATGGGCTGGCTTTTTACTTCCTGTCGCAGGCGCTGAACACGATTCCCCTGGGAACAGCGTATGCGATCTGGTCGGGCGTCGGGGTGGCATTGATTTCGGTAATCGGCTGGATTGCGTTTGGCCAGAAACCGGACGCAGCCGCGATTGCCGGGATTCTGCTGATCACAACTGGTGTGCTGGTAATCCACCTGTTCTCCGGAGCTCATGTGTGAGGCCTGCAGTATGACCGCTGGATTTGAGTTGATTGTCGAACATCCGCTGATTGAAGAGATTCTGGGGCAGTGGCGTGAGCAGATCGGGGCCCAGTGGTCCGGCTATCGCGGCCACGTTTACCGTATGTTCAACTGCTGCCTCGCTCTGCGTGCATGTTCAACGGAAGAGACAACAAAGCTGGCAGTGGCTGCAGCATTCCACGATCTGGGTCTGTGGTCCGATCAGACGGTCGATTACCTGCCGCCCTCATCAGCTCGGGCCGCCGCATGGCTGCAGTCCCGGGGTCTGCCTGAGTGGGTTGAAGAGATCCGTCTGATCATCGACAACCATCACAAACTGCGGACGTTCCAGGACGAACGCTGGCCGCTGGTGGAAGTTTTCAGACAGGCTGACCTCGTGGATTTCTCGCTGCACTGCATTCGTTTTGGCTTGGCCGGAGGCGTACTGCGGCAACTGCGCAACAGGTTCCCGAATGCCGGCTTCCACTGGTTTCTGGCGAAGACGGCAGCGGGCTGGTTCCTGCGTCATCCGCTGTCTCCACCACCCTTTCTTCGCTGGTAGTGTGCAATGCTGCGTCCGGTCATACACGCGGCGTTTCATTGCTGATCCCGCTGCAGGCGATCTTCCATCGTGGATTCAAAGCCGGCGCGGAACTGCGGCAGGTGCTTTGCCAGTGTCTGAAACTGCCGCTGCGGCATGGCCAGCACGTTCATGGCAGTGCGACAGCGAATCGAGGCGGTCCGAGTTCGCTGCTGCAGCATGGCGATTTCACCGAAGAATTCACCGGCCTGCAGCACACTGAGAATGCGTTCTGCACCACCTTCCGCTGCCTCACCCACCACCTCGGCCGTGCCGCTGATGATCACATACAGGGAATCACCGCGATCACCCTGGCGAAACACATATTCACCCGGCTCAAAATGCAGTTCCTGAACTCCACCCTGCGACTCCAGCCGCAGTTGCACAGTCTCCGGCGGGACCAGCAGATCCAGCAGCCACGAAAAGGCCACTCGCAGTCGACGATCCAGTCCCGGCAGTTTCCACCAGTACACGAAGCGCCACATAACCCATGCGGGAAACCCGGACAGGCGGATCTTTCCGAACAGTTCAGCGACGGCCGAGCGATGACCCAGTGAGCCCATTTTGCCAAGCCCCGGAAAGGCGAACTTCGTGAGCTGACCACCGCGAATGCGTGCGGCAATGTTGGCAGCCAGCACAGCAGCCTCCCGCGTGGCATGCTGCGCGGTGGGTGGAGCAAACACGCCAGCGGCACCGTTGGGGATTCGGGCGGCATCGCCGACAGCCCACACATTGGTCGCCCCGGCTGCTTCCAGGTGCTGATCCACCACAATCCGCCCGCCTTCCTGCGGCAGTGGCAGAGTCGCCAGCAGCGGATTGGCAAAGGCCGGTACCGTCGAAACGACCGTTCGCGTCGGGATACGTTCCCCGCCTGCGAGGACAGCGGAGTCTGAAGTTGCGGTCTGCAGTCGCTGCCCCAGTCGCAGTTCCACACCCCGACCCTGCAGAATCTTCTGAGCATACAGCCCCAGCGATGCACTCAGTTCACGCTCCAGAATCCGCTGGCCCGAGTGCACCAGCAGGACACGAACTTCCGACGACAGGTCCGTGTGCAGCCTTGCCGCAGCGGCCCGCAGAAAGTCGTTCATTTCGGCGGCGACTTCCACACCGGAAAAACCACCCCCAGCCACAACGACAGTCAGCAGTTGCCGCCGTCGCACTTCGTCCGGCTCAATATCCGCCTCATGCAGTACATTGATCAGATGATTCCTGAGTCGGACAGCATCCGCCAGCGTCTTGAACGGCATGGCATGCTGCTGCAAACCCGTCATGCCCCGAAAATCGGTCACCGTACCGGCAGCGAGAACCAGATGGTCGTACTGCAGAACCAGCGGCTGCGGCCGGAATCCGGGAGCCAGTGTCACCGTACGCGACTCAAGGTCAACGGATTCCACTTCCCGCACGTACAGCCGACAGCGTGGAATCAGCCGACTGATCGGGCTGACGGTGTCCAGCAGGCCGATGTTCCCGGAAACAACTTCCGCCAGCATCGGCTGAAAAACGAAATAGTTTTCCCGATTCACCAGCGCGATCTCCACGCGACTGTCCCGCCTCAGCAGACGCTCAAGATGCATCGCGGTGTAAACGCCCCCGAATCCACCGCCCAGTATCACAATCCGTATCCGGTCGCTCACATCTGTTCTCCTGCTGCAGTCGGGCTGCGCGGTCCCGATGCATTCAGCGGCCGGCGGCAAACACGCTGTCATCCGCCCGACCACCTGCCTGTACCCACGCCAGCAGATCCAGAATCTCATCCCGCGAGTACGTGATCAGCAGATTCGCAGGCATCGTGGAAATCAGCGAGGCCTCCAGCTCTTCAATCTCCGCTCGCGGCAACACCAGTTTCGTTTCCGGCTTCAGAGGATTGGGCAGCAGCGTCACAGACTCCGCTGACTCCTCCAGCTTCAGTCCTGACATTGCCCGACCATCTTCCAGCACGGCCACCCACGTCTGATACTGCTTGTTGATCTCATGCGAAGGCTCCAGAATCTGCTGCAGCAGACGCGCACCCCGATAGCGTTCGGCAATCTTTGTCAGATCGGGCCCGAGCATCGAGCCCTGATCACCCAACCGATGACATTTGACGCAGCCGGCCGAGGCAAACACGGCCTGCCCCTGCTCGGCCGACCGTCCCCGCAGTGAATCGGCCGCGTCGGCCAGTTCCGCTGTCGCCCACATCCGCACGAAACTGCGGATCGGAGCTGCTGCGGAAGCGGGCAGCGGAGCATCTGCAGGCAGAACATACAACGTCGCCTGCATCACCCGCCAGTGCCCCGGATACGTGCACACAATCCGATACTCTCCCGGCTCCTGCGGTGCCTCGAAATACATCGTGTACGCATCACCGGGCTGCAGAATCGGCGTGAAACACAGTTCCCGCGGATCCTCTGGCACATAGTGCGTGGCAATCGCCCGCGGGTTGCTGGCCAGTTGCATCGACTGCTCCCCGAATTCCTCCACCGCATCAGCTCGCACGACCGCCGCATTATGCGGCATCCCGGGATCCGAGTTGCGGAAGGCCAGCGACACTCGTGCCCCCGGAGGTACCCGCAGCACCCGCGGCTCATACTGCAACCCCGGGGCTGCCCCGAAGGACAACTTCAGGGAACTGGAGACCCAGCCGAAATTCGTACCATACTGCTCCTGCTGCACCAGCCGCGGATCCTGCTCGTACTTTTCCGCAATCGGAAAGTCGGGTGCCGGACGTTTTGCCGTTTTCACATACCCATCGTAGTCACGGAAGTCTTCCCGCTGATTCAGTATCGTTGCAAACACATCCGGCCGGATCTCCACACCACCGCTGGTGCGCAGACGAGCATGCAGGTGAAACTGCATCACCGGATGCAACTGTGGAATCTCCAGAAAAACCGTGCGTCCATCGTCCAGCAGTCGTGCCGACTTCACCGGCACATAGTCGTGCCCCTGACGCCCAGGCTCCTTCACCGAATACTCCGGTGACCCGTATCCCGCGCTGTAAAGATAGTTCCACTGCTGGCAGAAAAAGCCGGCCGCCGTCACGCTGGTCGGGTCCAGAGGTTCGCTGAACCGTACCAGCACCCCATTGCCCCACGCTTCAAAGGACTGCGGCAGTACCAGAGGCTGGGACGTGCGACGCAGTCGCTGCAGACAGCCATCCTCGGCCGCATAACTCTGCCAGCCCTCCGTACCGGCCAGCAGCACACTGCCATCGCGGCTGCTGAACGCCACTCGACAGATGCCACTGAGATAGTCTCCGGGAAGTGGCACAATCGCCCCCTGACTGCGACCACCCACAACATCTCTCAGCACCACATAAGACTGACACGCGCCGAAGGACGTCCCCAGAGCAGCCCCGGACAGCGCCCCCAGACGCGGGTCCCGCGGCAGATACCCGATTTCACCCGACGAATTATCCACCCCCCGCGGCAGATACAGCAGCGGCAGATCATAGCCATAACGCCCATGATTCGGCCGCGGCCCGTTCAGCCCGTGATAACTGCCGCGACTGACCTCAAATATCGCAGATGCCGGCGTCCACGTGCCTTCCTGAACGGAAGCCAGCACAACCGCACCGTCCGGGCTGACCCCGATCCCGTTGGAGTTGCGCAGCCCACTACCCAGAGACTCAATCCGCCCCGAGCTGTCACGATGTGCCACTCCGAAATCCCGCGACGAGACCGACCAGTACAATTCACCGGTCGCAGTCTGCTGCAGCGAGGTGCAGAAGTCATGACCACCCGTCGTCGGATACTCGTTGGTTACGCATTCGTAAAAGTCGACTTCCGAATCGCCATTCAGATCGTGCAGACGAGTGATCTGATCGGAACCCAGCACCAGAATCTGATCCTGCTGCACGACCAGTCCGAGGGACCGATAGAGCCCGGCAGCAATCCGCTGCCATGACAGCCTGTTACTGCCGCCGATGTTCTCGGCACCGCTGCACAGCCAGACTTCTCCCATCAGCGTTGCCACCGCGATTCGACCATCACTCAGACAGCCAACTCCGCCAATCCGCATCGCCGATCGGAACGGGTTGTTCGGATAGTGTGGCAGCGTCAGCGTATCGATGGCCAGTGGCCCCGCTTCAGTTCCCGGCACCGCCAGCGTTTCAGCACGCTGTTCTGCCCACTGTCCGCGAATATCCCGCGGCCAGACATTCCCGGCGATGGATTGCAGCAGTTCGGCGGAAGTCAACAAGCCCTCGGGAAACGGGCTGGCATCCCGCGCAGCAGCGTCCCCGTCAAACGTTTCCAGCAGCAGCGTCAACTGCCGTGCCGGACGTTCTCCAAACACCAGCCGCACATTGCCGCCCTGAGTCTGCAGTTCTGCGGTGCCTGAGTCTTTCGCCAGCACCAGCCGTTCGGTCAGGCCATTTTCCGTGATGCGTACGGCACCATGCAGTTGCTCTCCGCTGAGCAGTTCCGCTGCCGCACCGGCTGTGGCCAGTTGCAGCGTTGTCCCGGCAGGCAGAGCACCATCCAGCAGCAGACTGCGAACAAGTCGACCGTTGTCATATCGACACTCCTGCAGCACCCGCGCCTGACCAATCTGTGACACAAATACCACGCGCTCGCCGGCCCGATAATAACCCACGTACCGCCGTGAAGTGCCCTCCGGAAGCAGCCACTGCCCGGTCGCATGCGGCCACAGACGCCGGCCTTCGATGCGAACCCCGTCCATCAATCCGAAACGCACAAAGCCCCAGACGACAAACGAACCGTCCCAGGCTTCCGAAAAGGTGTGCTGCTCCGGATCAAACATCACCGAGGTTCCGGAACCGGGATCGAGCAGCACATTGACGGCTTTTGCCGTCGTGCGTCCGAAATGCCGCGTGAGCTGGCAAACGACATTTCCTGTTTTGGTTTCGTTGAGCGAGCGGTCAAAACTGACATCTTCCGGGTTCTGGCCCCAGTGCCCGAAGCCCCCGCCATCCAGCCCCGGAAACTGGGGCAGCAGATCGGCCGGAGCCCTGAGGCCACTGTCCAGAAACGCTTCGGCCTGGCGACTGTAAAAGTCCCGGATGCGATTCTGCGGAAACGGTTTGCCAGGATCCGAAAGAACGTTGACGGGGGCGTTGGCGACGTTCTGAGCGGCGGCGGTTCGCGCGGTCACAGCGGTTGCCAGCAGAGCCAGCAGAACGACGGAAATTGATGGCAGTCGAGACATAGGCGAATTCCAGCGGAGCGATGACGGCGGCGGGATTGCTGAGCGGTGCAGACAGGCCATTCTGACGGCCTGCGGTGCCTCACAATAACCGCAGATCGCGTTTCAGGCAAAGCATCCCCTGCTGTCACGTTTTCCGTGCGACAGTCAGGTTAACCCGCACAGTTCCCCGCCCGGCAGCCGGCGGACACCAACCTGTACCGTTTTCAACTGAGGATTGTGGCATGACGACGACGACCGCAGACCCCCATTTGATCGCCACAGCACCGGACGCATTCAGCGATGCATGGGCTGCTGTTTATATCGACGTGGCAGAAAAGCTCGCAGCCGACGAAAGCGAAGCTCAGACAGTCAACACGGCGATCACAGACGCCAACGCAAAAGGAGACGCCGCATGCCCCAGTACATCACCGGCGATTACAACTACGGAAACATGATCCCGTCTGCCAGCCAGGTCGCTGCTCGCGTCAGCACTCTGCACAACGGGCTGCGTCCCGTGACGATCGAGATCGTCGCTGAATCCTTCGGGCTGCAGGCGTCCGAGATTCAATCACCCCTGAATCAGGCCCGGCGTCAACGCCTGCTGAAGTTTCATCATTTGTACGGTTGGATCACTCTGCAGCGATAACCACAATGCCACATCTCCCTGACAACCTTGTTCAGTTCTACGAAGACGGCCTGCGCTGGAATCACACTCCAGAGCAGGTGGAAGCTGAGCTGGCTTACCGTGAAGCGTTCCTGCGATCCGCTCAGGAGGGCGGCTCGTGGAAACGCATCAACTACGGAGCAATCGAAGCTGCTCATCGCGAGCGACGGAAAGTTCGCGAACAAGCGGAAGTTCTCGTTCCGTCGTCTGTGTACTTCCAGAGACCAGAACTTGAGAGCGAGCAGATCGCGTACAAGCAAAATCACATGATTCCAGCCTCTCGCTCTCGTGGCCGAGTACACGGGTTCGAGTTCGTCCGTCAGTGCTGGGAGGAGCTGAGCAAGAAAGGCTTCAGCGATCAGCAGATCGCGACCAACATTATCCGGCCATGGATCAGCACGATCGTTGCATGGGCATCAGAGCAATTGCAGCCCAATCGCCAGACCGTCCCCCAAGCCCCGGAACATCTGTTCGCTGCAAAACAGCGTCGGATGCTCAAAGAAGCGAAGAAGGTGATCGCGAGGAGTGATCCAGCAAAACCACATGTCATTCTGCAAATGCTCAACGGCGTGACCCGCGAACAGCTTGACTGGCTCTGGCCCGGTCGGATCCCGCTCGGCAAGCTGACACTGCTGGCCGGCGACCCGGGCCTCGGCAAATCTTTTGTCACACTGGACATCGCCGCCCGAGTCTCTCGGGGTGAACGCTGGCCCGATAATCCGCTTCAGCGACAGCCTGCCGGCAAAGTGATTCTGATGAACTGTGAAGATGACCTCGCTGACACGATCGCTCCACGGCTGGACAAAGCTAATGCCGATGACACTAAGATCCTGGCAGTGGAAGGCGTCTCGATGCTGAACAAACGAAGGTTGTTTTCCCTCGAATCTGACATTCCACGGCTTGAGGAAGTGCTTACCACACATCGCGATGTTCGCCTGATCGTGATCGACCCGATCGCCGGCTTTCTGGGCAAAGTCGACTCCCACAACAACGGCGAAGTCCGTGGCATGCTGGCTCCGCTGGCGGACCTTGCCAGTCGTTTCCACGTGGCGATCCTGACCGTGACACACCTGGCAAAGACTGGCGGTACCAAGGCGGTCTATCGAGCCATGGGCAGCCTGGCCTTCGCAGCGGCCGCACGAGCCGTCTGGGCGATCACCAAAGATCCTGACAACCCTGAGCGACGACTGCTCCTGCCGGCCAAATTGAACCTTGCCAAAGATCCGGATGGACTTGCCTATCGCATCGATGATGGTCGGGTCGCCTGGGAATTCAATCCTGTGAAGATGCATGCCGACGATGCCTTCGCTGCTGAGACAGCCAATCAGAAGCCCTCGCAGCGAGGCAGCGAACGAAGGGAAGCGATCGCGTGGCTGCGTGAACACCTGACCGATAAAACACTGGCAGCCAATGAAGTGATCGAAGCTGGTCAGCAGGTCGGCTTCACTGATCGAACGCTCCGTAGAGCGTACAAAGCAATCGGCATCCCAGCCCGCAAGGAATCATTCGATGGTCCGTGGCTATGGCGGCTCACACCAGCAGCCGACCAGCCACCTGAACATGAAGACACGTTGGATTATCCCGACCTTTGAGCACAGCGGGGGCGTTGCCATGTTGCCACCACCTCGCCACCACCTTGCCAGTGGCTCTTACATACTTGAATTGGCGACATGGACCCAATTGGCAAGATGGTCTCCTCCATACCACACACACAAACTCTCTCTCTCTTAAGCGCTTTGTATGGCTATATGGATTTTTATAGGGAGTAAGTGGCAAGATGGGGGTGAGGCAGGCCAGGCCATCTTGCCAGTTCGATCCATGTCGCCACCAGAGTAAGGCAAGGGACGTGTGGCGAGGTGGCAAGGTCGAAGCAATATTCACTGAGCGATAGGTACTCCCCGGCCCGTCCCCTCTCCCCATACCCACGGGGAACAGTCGCCAGATTGAGCACAGTTTGTTTTGTTTGTCCGAAGTCCGAAAGACCACCAATGTCCCGAGTTTCCGAACACAACGCGTCAGTGGCCACCGTGGGCGATCTGTGGCCCGATTTCGCCGCCCGGGCTACCGCACTCTGCCGGACCGTGGCCGGTCGCGACCTCACCGGTTTGCCGCTGTACATCCTGCTGCATTCCGAAGTCGCTGATGTCATGGGCCGAGAGAACTTCTCCGATGGCTACACCACGCCGAATCTGGACCTAAACCTCCGATCCGTCATCGGCGATCGCTGGCACGGCCGTGGCCCGTGCATGGTCCTGAACGATGTTTTCATCGTCGACGAGTACTTCCCGGAAGATGTGGACATCGTGGCAATGAGCATTGTGCTCCATGAACTGGCCCACATCCTTGATCGGCCGATGCCGGTCGATCTGCAGTCGCTGCCATCGGACGACCGCATCGAATTCGAAACCATGGTGATCGCCAATGCGGCACGGCATGAATCTCGGCCGCTGCCGACTCCGTACTTCGGCCATGAAGATCAGTTCATCCGGATCGCCCTGCACCTGCATTACCGGGCAGCACTCGCCGGCGTGGAGACGATTCCCAATCTGCTGTGCGCTGGCCGGCGATACTGCCTGTCACATGCCCATCGCTACATCGAAGCGTTCGGGGACGAACCTGCGGATCTGCTGGAGATCCCATTTGCCGAGATCTCACGATCGCCGCCGCCCGAAGCCTTCATCGCCCTGTGGCTCAATGATGTCAGTCGTTACCTCGAATGTTGTTCGCAAACCCTGAATGGAGTGTTGTCATGAATGTTGCTCAGTTGATTGCGAAGATTGCTGGTCGCCAGAAGGAACGCCAGCAGCAGAAGGTTCAGTCCTATCGTGATCTGGTGAAGCAGATCGCGGCCGGTGGCAAAGAACCGGATCCAGCTTCGGTCGAAGCCACACTGGAAGCCGCTGGCAAATCCCTGGAGGACCTGCAGAAGGCGGTCAGGCTGTACGAACAGCGAATGACGTGGAAAGCTCAGGTCGCCATGGTGCCGTCGCTGGAGAAGGAGCGTGATCGGCTGAATCGCGAGATCGCCGCTGCTGACAAAGTCCTGGAAGAAGCGGAAGCACATCACAGTGAAGTGACTGGGCCGCTGCATGGTGAGCTCGCTCAGATAAAAGATGGCATGAACGATGCGTCCACCGCTCGGTCGCGTTTGTTCGATACCTGCGACGATGAATCGCTGTGGCAGCAGTTGCGGGAGCTCAGTCGAGAAGGGCAGAGACTCGTCCAGGAGAATCAGGGTCTGCAGAGTCGCCTAGCTTACTTACAAAGCAGGGCCGAGCAGCAGTCAGCAGCAGCTGATAAAGAGACCAACGAGGTCACGAAAGCGTCGCGAAAGCAGATCGCAAAAGACCTGCTGAAGGAAGCCGACGAACTTCGCCGGACGATGAAGGCCAATTCACTGCAGAGCCTCGAACTGGCCGAACGCAGCGAACGCATCGAGCAACAGATGCGGGAGTGGTGATCGTCACCGTTGTGGAACACTGATCTTTGACAATTCACCATAACATGCAATCAGCCGCCGGGCCTGGCGAGCCCAGCGGCTGCTCCCGAAGATTAGCGAAGTTGCTGCAATTGAAAACGTCTATCGCCGAAACACAGCCAGTCACCATCGGGCGAAAACACCATTGGCCCAACTGTTTTCAGAATTGGTGATCGTCGTCGGGCCACTGGAATCTCGATAATCTGCGTTCCGGCACCGACGCCACGTCCAAAGTCTCTCTCACCTACGGCCAGCAAAGTGCCAGTCGGATTGACAGCAAGCCATGAAGCACACAGTTGAGTACCACCACGAATAGTCGTCGTATAGAAAACGTCTGCTGACATGTGCCCTAATCGTGCGTCAATGCGATAGATCCCGCCATTCACGGATATGAAGACATCATTCAGCACGGGGCTTGCCACGATGCTATTCACTGTCTGACTGATCGGGCTAATTGGACACTCCTGCAATAACTGGCCTGTACGTGCCTCAACGAGGTAGGCGGCAGTTCCTCCGTTCTCTACCTTCGCAGCCAAAAGCAGGTTGTTGGTCGTTCCAACAAACACACCTTGCATCATTCCAATGCCACCAGGCGCAAAATCTGCTAGTTTCCGGCCGTCTTCCAAAGAGAAAATGTGGCATTCTGCACCTTGAAGGGACTCGTCCGGCGGCTGAATACAAATTGCCACAAGCGTGCGGTCTGTTGAAACAGCTAGCGAGGAGACTTGCGATGAAAACTCCTGAAAAACCACCTTTCGTTCGCCGGTCAGTTTCAACTGCTCCATTCGAGCAGACGTCGCACGGCTCCCATCCCTCCGCTCATTCGAAGTCGCCATCAAGAACCCGAAGTCCTTGGAAACAAAAGCCAAGTGCCTCACACCCTGCGAGCTCCGGATCATCGTGCCATTCGGATATGTTGTACGGGCGTTCCGAATCTGCACAATGCTCGAGTCATCTGGTGGATAGGCACCCTCCGCAAAAATTGCAAGCAAATCACCGTCGTCCGAAATAGCGACTGGGCCTGTTGTGTCTAGTTCCAAATATCTCTCACAATTAGATTTTTCATCTGCGCCACCGCGGCCCGCGAGGACGAACACCAGCAAAATGCCAACAAACAACAAACTGTCGCCCTTTTTTGACAAAGCGACTGGACAGCTACTCTTCATTTCCCGCCTCAGGTGGATATTCAATTGTCATGACCAACTTTGAACCGTCGATCGTACTTGTAGAACGAACTGAACCATCTTCATGTCGGCTTGTCGTGGATGCCATGTCCCATCTGGACTCCGTAATACGAAAATCTTCGTTTTCGATTAGACGGCGTGTTGGCATGACTAAAAATGTCTTGTGAAATCGCCTAATTGGCCATGGGTCATTGATTGTTGCATGGCCATTCGCATCCAAACGAATCCTGTAGACTCTTCCTCCTATAAAGATTGGTTCATTTTCACAATCCGTGTCGATTGTCAATTCAACTTGAGTCAACCCTTCGGACCCTTCAAGTTCCAAGTCGTAGCCAGGTTCCTGACACCCGACCCATAGGACTGTCGACAGCACCGCGAGACAATTGACGAGAGACAGAATTAGCTTCACTTACTATTCCTCCGGTGGATAAATAGTCGGTTCTTCACCCGAATCTGTGGGTAAAAAGGGTCGTTAAAAGCTCCGCTCGGGTTCAGCAAACGGGGGGGGGCCGCCCCTTTTCGCCTCGCCGTCGCATCGCCTCAGGTGTGAAGGCTATGCGACGGCGAGGCAAGCTCG
>CAITYU010000020.1 GCA_903896675.1 uncultured Planctomycetaceae bacterium | reverse complement strand
TGATCGTGGTTCTGCCCGAATTTGACCCGGCAGACGAATGGTTCGACTGAATCCGGTACCCTGCACTCCGCGAATTCGCACACACATGTTCGCCAAATCTGCTGCACCTCCCGGTGGTTCCCGGTACTGAGCCTGCCAGCCTCGCTCGGCTCAGGACTCACGCCTCAGGACCACGCGGAGCCCGGGTATCGGCCTGTTGAAGGCTCGGTCGGCCTCGCTATCATGCGGGTTGATCCAGCCTGTTTCTGTTCTGCCGGAAGGACCTCCCGTGCGGTTGATTGATCTGCGAAGCGATACTGTGACTCGCCCCACACCGGCCATGCGCGAAGCCATGTTCAGGGCCGAAGTCGGCGATGACGTCATGGGTGAAGACCCCACAGTTAATCGACTTGAACGCATGGTGGCTGACATGTTCGGCTGTGAGGCTGCTGTCTTTGCCTGCTCGGGGACTCAGAGCAATCAGATGGCCGTGCGACTGCACTGCATTCCCGGCGATGAGCTGCTGATCCACGAAAGCAGCCACATCTGCAATTTTGAAGCCGGAGCTCCGGCGGCACTCAGTGGCGTCACTGTCAGAACGCTGACCGGCGGCGGTGGCATGCTGGACATCAGTGATCTTGAAGGTAAGGTCCGAGTCAACGATCAGCATTTCTGTCGCACGCAGTTGGTGTGCCTCGAAAACACCACAAACCTGGGTGGTGGCCGAGTCTATCCGCTTGCACAGCTTCAGCAGGTCAGCGCGTGGGCCCAGGCTGCCGGACTGAAACGACATCTTGATGGTGCCCGACTGTTCAATGCTCTGGTTGCGGGCCAGTACACTGCCGCAGATGTGGCTCGCTGTTTTGATACCATTTCAATCTGCTTCTCAAAAGGCCTCGGCTGCCCCGTCGGCTCAATGCTGCTGGGCAGCGCAGCCGACATGGCAAAGGCTCGCCGTATCCGCAAGCTGTTCGGGGGCGGACTGCGGCAGTCCGGGATGCTGGCTGCCGCCGCCATCCATGCTCTCGAACATCACGTGGATCGCCTCGCAGACGACCATCTGCACGCGCGACAACTGGCAGCCGGTTTCCAGCGACTGAACGGCGTCACGGGGATCGCGTCCTCCATTGAAACAAACCTCGTGTTCTTCGAACTCGCACCGGAAATCGGAACAGCCGTGCAGTTTGCCGGAGCCATGCGGGACCGCGGTGTGCTGATCGGACCGATGGGCGGCCAGCGCGTGCGTGTTGTGACTCACATCGATGTATCCGCGGACGACGTACAAACGACACTGACTGCGGCCGCTGACGCCTTCCAGCAGGGGTTCCGGGATCGCCCGATCCAGGGCAAAGGCCCTTTTTCACGCTGATCAACGTCGCCGGCCGCAGCCGCCATCCCGGCGGATTCCGGCAGTTTCCACCGCCTCTTCCGACGACTTCGGCAAACTCTGCCGAACTTAACTCCGCAACCGCTCCAGGACTGATGCGGCCCGCTGGAACCGGACACGCCCGCGTCTGTCCCGGGGGACACTGCCGGTATGATGCCGGGCTGTCGCTTACTCCCGTAAAGACAGCCCGGTTGATCAGCAGGAATGTCGTCATGTCGCTCCCAATTCCCACTCCGTTGTGTTGGCTTATGGCTGCGGCACTGACCGTCTGCACTGCAGGCTGTGGTCGCCAGGACGTTCCCGCCCCTGCGACAGACGATGAATTACTGGCGGAGCTGTCAACCGAATCGGCTGACGATTCGCCAACCCAGGCCGACTCGGAATCCGTCGCACGCCCCGTGCAGCGCCCTATCGTGGTCCGCAGTGCCAAATCCAGCCGACCCGCACAGGATGTACTCCGCAAACCCAAAGGTGAACGACTGGAACTGCGGCTGAATCGAGGTGATCGGTTTCCATTGATGAAGACGGTCGAACAGACTCTGATGCAGAAGTCGGAAACGCATCCCGCATTCGCAAAAACACGCCTCGAACTCAGCCTCGCAATTACGGTACAGGATGTTCAGCCTGATGCTGTTCTGCTGGGAATTGTGTATTCCCGAGTGGTTTACGAGCATGATATCAGCGGTCGTCGCCTGCGGTTCGATTCCGCTGCACAGCAGAACTCCGTCCCGTATGATGCGATTCCTTACGCCGGCATGGTTGGCAACGGCTTCGCGTTCTGGCTGGGTCGGGATAATCGGATTCGGGAACTGGTGGGCTATCGCGAATTCCTTGAACGCTGCGTGGAACGAGTCCCCATGGAACGTCGCCAGTCACTGCTCGCCGAACTCAGCGGTCGCTTCGGAGATGACGGCGTCGCCAACTTCGTCGATGACTCCATCGGACTGCTGCCCTACGACAGCAGTGTCGACGCCGAGGCTCGCACACTGGTCATGCCAGGCGATGTCTGGACTCGGGAACGCCGGCTGATGCAGCCGGTCCCCGTGCACCTCACCAGCACCTACACTCTGACTTCGATCAACGAGCGAACTGCAGAGATCGAAATTGCCGGCCGTATCGCCTCGTCCGAAGCCGTCAATTCAAACGGGCCCGGACGAGTCCGGATATCGGGTGGTCGCAGTGAGGGCACCTGTATTGTCGATCGAGCCACAGGCCTGCCGCTGGAAGTTTCTGTGACTCGCACTATGTCACTGCGAGTCGCCACGGAGGAGGGAGTGGAGGTGCAGCAGGACAAATCGATCGTGACGACCATTCGCGCCTTCCCGGAATTCCGCAGCGAACGCCCGCCGGTTGCTGCCCCCGGCCCCGCCGCCATTCGCCGCGTCAGTGACGTTCAGGAGGCTGGCGGAACCATTGGGAATCCGCCAGAATCCACAGAAGACACAGGTCGGGCAATTCAGGCAGTCTACCCGTAGAGGTTTCAGTGATGGCAGATCAGCGAAACAGGCGTGGTCCCCACACGACACGTCGTCGATCATTGCTGCAGGGGCTGGCAGTAGCCGCAGGCGGTTGCCTGCCGTGGGTCGCCGCAACCGCTGCATCGCGCCCTTCCCGCTGGAAAATTGAACGTCCCGCCATCGGTGCCATCGGACTGCGCTACCAGGGATCCGTGATCGCTCAGAAAGCACAGGCTCATGGCGAACTGGCAGCCCTGTGTGATGTGGATCGGCATGTGCGGGAACAGGCACGGGCCGCATTCGGCAGCACCGCAGCCATCTTCGAAGATTACCGCGAAATGCTGGCCCGAAAACAAATCGATGTCGTCCTGATCGGGACTCCCGATCACTGGCACGCAAAAATGCTGATCGATGCCTGCCGCGCCGGCATGGACGTGTACTGCGAAAAACCGCTGACACTGACCGTGGACGAGGGACGCATCATTCGTGACGCTGTAGCCCGTACCAGTCGCGTCGTGCAGGTCGGCTCATGGCAGCGCAGCGATTCCCGCTTCCGACTGGCCGTTGAGATGATCCGGGCCGGACGAATCGGAAAACTGCAGACGGTCGAAGTGATCCTCGGAAAGAACGAAGCCGGCGGACCATTCGAAGTACTGAAGACTCCCAAAAACCTGAACTGGAACCTGTGGCAGGGACAGACCCCTGATGTTCCCTACATCGCCGAACGATCACATTACACATTTCGCTGGTGGCAGGAGTATTCCGGGGGCCAGATGACGGATTGGGGGGCACACCACGTCGATATTGCACAGTGGGGCATCAACTCGATGCCCGTCAGATTTCGCGGGCAGTGCCGGCCGGCACAGGTCACCGATGGCTACAATGTGCCACTCGATTTTTCCGCAGCCGTGGAATATGAAAATGGTGTGGTCATGACCATCAGTGACACCGGCCGCAACGGCATTCTCTTCACCGGAACCGCAGGTCGAATCTTCGTCAATCGCGGCACACTCGACGGAGCTCCGGTCGAACAACTGGCTGCCACACCACTGCCGCGTGAAGCTTTCCAGGCCTATGCAGCCGATAATCTCTCACGGCCCGAACGATCCGGAAAACTGGACGCGATCATCAATCATATGGGTAACTTCTTCGACTGTGTCGAAAGTCGTCGGCCCACACTGTCGGATGTGGAAAGTCAGCATCGCAGCATCAGTACCTGTCATCTGGCAAACATCGCAATTCGTCTCGGCCGTGAACTGCAGTGGGATCCCCGCGCAGAGCGATTTGTGAATGATGTCGACGCGGATAAACTGCTCAGCAGGCAACAGCGGGCGGGATTTGAAGTCGCATAGCTGCAGGGCGATGGAACAGTTGAGTCACGGTCACGGAACAGCACGGACGAACGGATACGGGGCATGACAACGGCGGGGAAATCAGGTTCAGGTTATACGGGCGAAGACATTGAAGTGCTGGAAGGGCTTGAGCCCGTGCGGCGACGCCCGTCCATGTACATCGGTGGAGTTGATTCCCGCGGACTGCATCACCTGCTTTGGGAAATCGTGGACAATTCCGTCGACGAATTTCTTGCCGGCGAATGCAATCGGATCGTCGTCACGCTGCACAAAGACGGGGCCTCCTGCAGCATTCAGGACAACGGACGCGGCATTCCCGTTGACAAACACCCCAAGGTGAAGAAATCCACTCTGGAAGTCATCCTCACAACTCTGCATGCCGGGGGCAAGTTTTCCGACAAGAATTATGCTCGCAGCGGAGGTCTGCACGGCGTCGGTTCCTCCGTCGTCAACGCACTCTCTTCGGAAATGACGGCTGTTGTGCATCGCGACGGGTTTGAATGGAAGCAGCGATTTCGCCGCGGAGTGCCTCAGGGGTCTGTCGAAAAAGTGCGGCCTTTCCGCGGCCGTGGCACCACCATCTTCTTCCGACCGGACGACGAAATCTTCCGCCGCACGCAGTTCAATGCGGACACCATTCGCCAGCACCTTGAAGACGTCTCCTATATTCATGGTGGACTGACCATCGTGTTCTGTGATGAGCAGAAAGGAGAAACGCACGAACTGCATCATCCGGAAGGAATTCTGGCCTACATCGAAAAGGTCACAACCGACACCGGCCGCAAGCCCGCGCATGAACAGATCTTCGCTGTCACTCGCGATGACAGGGACGCCAAAGTCGAAGTCGTGCTCCGCTGGACCGATTCCACCGAAGAAAACATCCGCAGCTACGTCAACGGCATCAGAACTCATGCCGGTGGAACTCACGAAAACGGACTCAAGTCCGGAGTCGTCAAGGCGGTTCGCAACTACATGGAAGTGCACGACTTCAAGCCGCGCGGAGTCACGCTCACATCTGAGGACATTCGCGAAGGACTCATCTGTGTGCTGAGTGTCTTCATCAGCGATCCAATGTTTCAGGGGCAGACCAAGGATCGGCTGAACAACCCGGAAACATCTGCCACCGTGGATGGTGTCGTTCGCCCCGCACTCGAAAACTGGCTGAACAATAATCCGTCTCTTGCAGATGCCATTCTGGGACGCATGGTGCTGGCGGCTCGAGCACGTCAGGCCAGCCGGGAAGCCGTATCGGAAGTGCGGCGGAAGTCGGTGGGAGTTCGCAAGACAAACCTGCCGGGAAAACTGGTGGATTGCCAGTCACGCAACACCGAGGAAACAGAACTGTTTATCGTGGAAGGGGATTCGGCCGGGGGCACAGCGGTGATGGGCCGTCAGGCCGCTACTCAGGCCGTGCTGCCACTGCGCGGCAAAATCCTGAACACCGAAGCCATGTCCACCTCAAAGATTCTTGAGAACAGCGAAATCCGCGACATCATGGAAACGCTGGGAGCCGGCATCGGCAGCAATTTCGATGTGCGGCATCTGCGTTATTCCCGCATCATCCTGCTCATGGATGCGGACAGCGACGGTTATCATATTTCCACGCTGCTGCTGACATTCTTCTTCCGGCACATGCCTGAACTGATTCGACAGGGAAGACTGTACATCGCTCAGCCACCGCTTTACCGCATTGAAGTCGGCAAGGAAGTCACCTATGCCCGCAACGATGCGGAAAAGGAAGAACTCCTCGCCGCATTGCCCGCCAACCGCACGGCCACCGTCCTGCGATTCAAGGGTCTGGGTGAAATGAATGCCGCGCAGTTGCGGGACACCACACTGGATCCCGGCGCACGAGTCCTGCTGAAGGTCAACATCGAAAGCCAGCTGGAAGCGGACAAAACCTTCCACCAGTTGCTGGGAAAAGATGCCAGCGAACGGTATCGCATCATCATGGATGATGCCGGCTTCGCCGACGACCTCGATGTTTAAACTTAAGCCGCTTCAGAATGCTCGCTGTCAGCATGAGGACTCGGTTCAGGTACGCCGGAAGAGCAAGTCGTCTGCCGTGCCACCCGCCGATCGATCCCATCGGAAGGCTGCAGGCTGTTCGCCGCGAAACCCACACGGGTGCAACCAATTCCGCCGATTCCTGCAGCGATAAACTCGGACTGCGTATGAAAAACGCAGACCGACCTGCAATTCATGCAGCACCAGAACCGACTCCAGATTGACATGACAACGGGTGTTCTGGGACAGCTCCTCAAAAACTTCCGGAAAAACCCACGCAAACCCCCTGTTTTCCCGCTTTTTGCGGACTACTGCGGGCCGTTCGTGACGATTCCACCGTGCCCGCTATGGCGGAAGGGACACCACTCCCCGTTTCTGCTATCCTGACAGACAGTCTGCGAAGTTCCGGTCGGTGGACCGTCCGGGGGAAACTGAGTTGTCAGTGAATCAGGGTGTCGCATGAAGTCTCTTGCTGCGTTGCGGGTTTTCAGAAGTGCTGTGCTGTCTTTCTGTGCTGTGGCTCTGGGTGGCCACCTGATCGCTGGTGACTGGCCTTCATGGCGCGGTCCCAATCGCGATGATATCTCCACAGAAACCGGACTGCTCAAATCGTGGCCGGAAGGTGGCCCGAAAAAACTGTGGGACACTCGCGAAGCAGGCCTCGGTTACTCCGGCTTCGCCATCGTCGGTAATCGCCTCTACACCATGGGATCGGACGGCAAGGAACAAACCTCCAGTGACTTCCTCATCGCCATGGATGTGGAAACCGGGAAGAAGGTCTGGGAACTGAAGGTGGGCCAGTACCTCGAGAACGGCTGGGGCGGCGGGCCCCGCAGCACTCCCACAGTCTCTGCCGACGGCAAATACGTTGTGGCAATCGGTGCTCAGGGCGACGTTGTCTGCGCCACGACGGCCGATGGCATGGAAGTCTGGCGCGTCGCCATGAAGCAGACCGATGTCGATAATCCGAAGAATCTGGGCGGTTCCGTACCCAGCTGGGGTTACTGCGAATCCGCGCTGATCGATGGAGACAGAGTCCTGTGCACGCCCGGTGGTTCCCTCGGAACCGTAGCCTGCTTCAAACTGGATACCGGCGAGAAGCTCTGGCAGTCGGCGGAAATGACCGAGACCGCTCACTACTCGTCCATCATCGTCGTCAGCCACTTCGGGAAAAAACAGTACATCCAACTGACAGCCAGCAAACTGTTCGGGCTGGACGAAAATGGCAAGCTGCAATGGCAGGCCGATTTCAATGGACGTGTCGCCGTCATCCCGACTCCGATCTATCGCGACGGCAGCGTCTACGTCACAGCCGGCTACGGCGCCGGCTGCATGCTGGTAAAAGTTTCGCCCGACAATCAGGTCACAGAAGTCTACAAAAACAATGAAATGAAAAATCACCACGGCGGAGTCGTCCTCGTGGGCGATCATCTGTACGGACACAGTGATTCGGTCGGGATTATCTGTCAGAAGTTTGACAGTGGCGAACAGGTCTGGACCGACAAAAAGCGGGATGGCAGCAAAGGGGCCGTAGCCTTCGCCGACGGCATGCTGTACTGCCTGTCAGAAAATTCGGGCGAGTGTTTTCTGGTGTCAGCCACACCGGAAGGCTACACCGAACATGGTCGATTCACGCTGTCGCCGCAAACGGAACAGCGAAATCCTCAGGGACGCGTCTGGACGCATCCGGTCATCTGCAACGGACGTCTGTACCTGCGTGACCAGGAAATTATCTGCTGCTACGATATCAAGCAGCCGTAAGACACCCTCCGTGAAAACGCCGGGATCAATCCGGGCTGATCGCAAAAAAGCGGCGAAATCCACGATTTCGTCGCTTTTTTTCTGGCTGAAAACCGGGTCGGCAATCGAGAATTGTCGGCAACGGCGATGTGGACTCGCAGCCTCACAATCCGAAAGGCCCTCAGTGATCCGAACTCTGCTGTGCCTGACACTCTTCGCTCACCTCGTCGCCTGCGCCCCACTGCAGTCCGCCGATGACTCGCTCGACCATTTCGAACGCAGTATCCGCCCGCTGCTGGCGCGTCGCTGCTGGTCCTGCCACTCGCAGCAGTCCGGCAAAAGCGAAGGTGGCCTGCAACTGGACCATCAACAGGCGTGGCTCGCCGGCGGTGACTCCGGGCCCGCCATTCTGCCCGGCAACGCAGCCGACAGCCTGCTGCTGCAGGCTGTCCGGTACTCGAACCCCGATCTGCACATGCCACCCTCAGGCCAGCTCACACCTGAAGAAATCGCTGCTCTTGAACAGTGGGTGACCGCCACAGCCCCTGCCCCCGCCGGTCGGTTGTCAGGCCCGCTCAGCGATCCCGCCGATCCGGTCGCCGGGCGCAGTCACTGGGCATGGCAACCGCTGGGTTCCCCGCAGCCCCCGGTTGTCAGCAATACCCAGTGGCCTCTGGGCACCATCGATGCATTCATTCTGGCCGAACTTGAAGCACGTGATCTGCAACCGGCACCGGATGCTGAACCAGCCACCGTCCTGCGCCGCATCTCGTTCCAGCTCACGGGACTGCCACCCTCCCCCGAACATCTCCACCAAATCCATGCCGGCCACTTCGAATCTGCACTGCCCTCGATCGTCGATGAACTGCTGGCCAGTCGCCAGGCCGCCGAGCACTGGGCACGCCACTGGCTGGACCTCGCACGCTATGCCGACTCCAACGGACTGGATGAGAACTTTCTGTTTCGCGAAGCGTGGCGTTATCGCAACTGGGTCATCGACGCATTCCATCAGGGCCTGCCTTTCGACCAGTTCCTGCTGCAACAGCTCGCCGGCGACCTGCTGCCATGGCAGACGCTGGAACAACGCGATCAGCAGCGGATTGCCGCCGGATTTCTTTCGGTCGGTCCCAGGGTCCTGCTGGGAGTTGACCCGGAGCGGCAGAAGATGGATATCGCCGACGAACAACTCGATACCATCTGCCGTGCCGTACTCGGACAGACACTCGGCTGTGCCCGCTGTCATGACCACAAGTTTGATCCGTTCCCCACCGCAGACTACTACGCCATGGTCGGCATCTTCACGTCCACGCAGGTTATGCAGCAGAGATACATGCTGGGTGAACAGCGTGTCATGGAACGTCTGGTGGGACTGGGCCCGGATGGCCAATCGCTCAATGACGCATACGAACTGTACTGGCGCGATCGCCCGGGCCTCCAGCAGCGCCTGCAGCGGGCCGAAGCGTCGCTGCAGCTGCTGCAGGCAGGCAATGCCGCAGCCATCGCACAGAAGCTTGCCGATGATGCCGACAGCTTCACTGCAGGTGCTCGCGATGCCGAAACTCCCCTGCCCGACCGCGTCACCGCTCAGCAGCACCACGTTGCGGAACTGAAGAAGAACTTTGACAATCCGCCCGCCATCCCCGCACGTGCGATGGCGCCATGCGATCATGACACACCCGTCAGCGAACACATTCGACTGGCAGGTCGCCACAGCGATCGCGGCACTCAGATACCACGCGGCTTCGCCCGCGTCCTGCTCGACGGTGATTCACCACCCCTGCCCGCTGACAGCAGTGGCCGCCTGCAGTTCAGCCAGTGGCTGACAAACCCACAGACTCGCGCTGGTATGCTGGCCGCACGCGTGCAGGCAAATCGTATCTGGCATCACCTGCTCGGAGCAGGACTGGTCACCAGCGTGGACAACTTCGGACGCACCGGAGAACAACCCAGCCATCCGCACCTGCTTGATTACCTCGCCCGCCGGCTGCTCGACAACGGCTGGTCCCAACGCGATCTGATCCGGGAAATCGTCCTGTCTCGCACCTTCAGACTCAGCTGTAACAGCACGGACGGTCGCCTCGAACAACTGGATCCCGGAAATCGACTGCTGGGACGCGGTCGCAGAAGGCGACTGACTGCCGAAGCACTCAGAGATTCCGTACTGCTGGCTGCCGGACAACTGAACCTGCAGCCGATGCAGTCCACAGTGTCCTGCCTGGGTGACCAGGCAACCGCCGTAGGCAGCAACCCGGTCCGCCGAAAAACTGACTACACCTGCCGCAGCATTTACCTGCCTGTCATTCGCAATGATCTGCCCGAAATCTTCGAAGTCTTTGACTTCGCCAACCCACACCTTTCCACCGGTGCCCGCTCAGCCACATCAGTGCCCGCTCAGGGACTGTTCTTCCTCAATGATGCCATGGTCATGGATGCGGCTGTGGCCACTGCCGGCAGCCTGCTGCAACAGCACGCCACCGCCACAAATCAGGCGCTGGTGGCTCACGCCTTTCGCCGAATTACAGGTGCCGATGCCACTGCTGATGACCTGCTGGCCATGCAGCAGTTCCTCGAACTGACTGCCTGTGAAATGACCGCTTCCGGCACCCCGGACGGACGATCAAAAGCCCTCGGTCTGCTGTGTCACGCAATTTTTGGTTCCAGTCGTTTTCAGTTTCTGGATTGATTCATCCGGGAGAATTCCGACATGCAGGCCTGTCATCAGTTCCGGCAACCGACATCGCGACGCAGCCTGCTGCAGACATCAGCCTGCGGATTTGCCCACGTCAGCCTCGCTGCTCTGGCAGCCCGGGCCGCCCACGCTGACACCGTTCCGTCTCCGCTGCCACATCGTCCAGGTCTCGCCAAACGAGTCATTTTTCTGTTCATGTGGGGGGGCCCCAGCCACGTCGACCTGTTCGACTGCAAACCGCTGCTGCGGCAGTTCGATGGTCGCGAGGTCAGTGCGGAAGTGTGGAAACACGGCTCGCCTCCCGGGGGCCGAATCCTCGGCTCGCCCTTCAGATTCCATCGCTGCGGCGACAGTGGTGTCGAAATCAGCGAACTGTTTCCCGCCCTGTCCCGACATGCGGACCGCATGTGCGTGGTCCGGTCCATGCACACGGACGGATCCGCTCATGGTGAAGCACTGCTCAATCTGCACACCGGCAGTTCCACATTTCTGCGTCCCAGTGTCGGAGCGTGGATCAGCTACGGGCTGGGTGCAGAATCCGAAAACCTGCCCGGATTCGTCACCATTTCTCCGCCGCGAGGACATGGCGGAGTACAGAACTACGGATCCGCGTTCCTGCCGGCAAAGCACCAGGCCACAGCCATCGGAGCAGCCGAGATTCCGGTGGCCAAAGCCCGCATCTCCAACCTCGGCAATGATCGCATTCCCCGGCCGCTGCAGCGACGACAACTGGACCTGCTGCAGTCCCTCAACCAAAGCCACCTGCAATCATCCGCCGCAGACGCTGGTATCGAAGGACTGATCTCCAGTTATGAACTGGCTTTCCGCATGCAGACCTCAATGCCCGGTCTGCTCGGACTTGAAGATGAAACGCCCGCCACACTGTCCATGTACGGCATCGGTGAAGAACCCACCGACAACTTCGGACGACAGTGCCTGCTGGCACGCAAACTCTCTGAACAGGGTGTGCGGTATGTCCAGGCCTCCACCGACTATACCTGGGATCACCACACCAGGAATAACTCAGGACTTCGCCACGAATGTGCGCGAGTCGATCGGCCAATCGCCGCACTGCTGCAGGATCTGGAACAACGCGGACTGCTGGATGAAACACTTGTCATCTGGGGGTCCGAATTCGGGCGGACGCCGACAGTTGAAAATGGTGACGGCCGAAATCATCATCCGGCGGCCTTCAGTATCTGGATGGCTGGCGGTGGAATCCGCGGTGGACTGACGTGGGGAGCCACCGATGACTTCGGATTCCATCCCGTGGAACGTCCCATGCATATGCATGACCTGCATGCCACAATTCTGTACGCACTTGGCCTCGATCACACCCGGTTGACGTGGCGTTATGCCGGTCGTGACTTTCGACTGACGGACGTGCATGGCAACCCGGCAGTCGAATTGTTCCGCTCCGCCTGATTCTTCACACGCTGTGCATCCCAAACACTGCGAAAGCCAAACTGATATGCGAAACATCCTGCCTGTCCTTTGCACACTGCTGATGCTGCTCTGTCCGTCTGCCACCACTGCTGGACAGGAACGGCTGAATGTACTGTTCATAGCCGTCGATGACCTCAATCACTGGGTCGGACACCTCGGACGCAACCCACAGGCCAGAACTCCGAATCTTGATCGACTGGCCTCGATGGGCATGACGTTTACCAATGCCCACTGCGCGGCACCCGTCTGCAATCCATCCCGCACAGCACTGCTCTCCGGACTGCGTCCAGGCAGCAGCGGGATCTACGACAACGGCACCTCCTTTCAGTTGGCCGTTACCAGCGAACAATCCCTCGTCACTCAGTATCGAAACGCTGGCTACGAAACGCTGGGCATGGGCAAACTCTGGCACGGCGGACTGGGATTCGCAGACCAGTGGACAGCCACCGGTGGCAAAGAACGGGCCGACAGGCCCGGCGATCTGCTGGACAATCGCAGCATCGGTGGAATCGCTTTCGGTGTCCTGAAAGGCGGTGATGAACTGGTACCGGACACAGCCATCGCTGACTACGGTATCTCTGAACTGCAGAAACAGCACGAACGTCCCTTCTTTCTGACTCTGGGATTCCACAAGCCTCACATGCCCTGGAATGTGCCACAGAAATACTACGACCTGCACCCACTGGACAGTATTCAGCTGCCACCAACCAGAACCGATGACCTCAGCGATGTACCGACAGCCGGAATCAAAATGGCTGCACCAGACAAAGATCATGCCGAAATCCTCAGATCCGGACGCTGGAAAGAAGCTGTTCAGGCCTACCTCGCTGCCATCAGTTACCTCGATGCCCAGGTCGGTCGAGTACTTGATGCACTGGAAAAATCCGCCTACCGCAGCAATACCATCATCTGCCTCTGGGGAGATCACGGCTGGCACCTCGGTGAAAAACAGCACTGGCGCAAATTCGCCCTGTGGGAAGAAGCCACGCGAGCCCCCCTGATCTGGGTTGTCCCCGGCACCACAAAACCCGGGTCAGCCTGCAGTCGACCGGTCGACTTCATGTCCGTCTACCCCACACTCTGCGAACTCTCCGGGCTGCCAAAACCGGCACACGTTGAAGGTACCAGCCTCGCCGGACTGCTGAAGAATCCCAACAGCGAGTGGTCGCATGCAGCTGTTACCACATTCGGACAGAACAATCACGCTGTACGCACGGACCACTGGCGATACATCCGCTATGCCGATGGCTCCGAAGAACTCTATGATCACCGGAATGATCCGTATGAATGGACCAATC
>CAITYU010000019.1 GCA_903896675.1 uncultured Planctomycetaceae bacterium | reverse complement strand
CGCCCAGTTCACATTGGGCCTTGCCGTTGGGTCGCTCTTCAGGACGAAAATAAACAGGCTGGGTACCAGAACAGCGACAAGAAAGTAGGCGACACCGACCATCAGAAAGGCTCGCATATTGCTGCCGATTTTCGTTGTGGCGAGGTGCACCAGCGGTACGTAAACGCCCCATGAAAGAGCAGCACCGCCAACGAAGGTTGCGACCAACAGCCATTTGGGATTCATATTCGGGTCCTGTTCTGCACTGAATACCGGGAAGAGCGCACTGATCTGACGCAAGTTACTGGTGTGATTGTAGGATCGAAGCCTGTGTGGCAACAGTCCGGAGTGCAGCGGGGTCGGTGATTCCCGGTGGCCGTCTGAGCCCTGTGCAAAAAAATTCCCCGCTGCCTGTTCAGAAAACAGACAACGGGGAACTCGGAGGGGATCGGCACATGTGACCTGTCGTTCAGCGTGGTGCGCTGAGAGGCAGGACTATAAGAAGCTGGCTGCTGAAGCGTAGAGCTGATCGAGCACGGAGCGAGCATCAGCGGCCGCGCTGGACGTGGCATTCATCAGCCGATACGGCAGGTTGTAAAGGTCATTGAAGCTGGTAATTCGCGTGCCGGCAGCGGATTTGCTGCCGTTCCAGAGGTAGTAGTCACCGGTATTGGTAAGGAAGTACCAGCGATTGTCGAATCCTCGGTACCAGCGAACTTCGGCACCGTTGAAGAGCCAGCCTTTGGTATCCGGTCGGAATTCGGCCAGTTTGAGAGATGTTTTGGCGGCGTATTCGCGTTCTGCCTGAGGCAATTGCGTTTCTGCTTCAACCAGAAGTTCCGGTTTTTCGTGGTAGCGACCGTCAAGGCGTGCAACGACTTTGCCAGTGGCTTTGGCGGTCTTATCCCAGCGGGTGAGCGTCCCATCGGGAGTAATGAAATACCACTGGTTCCCTTTGCCTCGGAACCATTTTTCGCCGAGTCCACCCCAGTTGTTGTTGCTGGCCGCTGCGGCACTGAGTTCCAGGCTGCGATCAAGGCGAGCCGCACTGGCTTTGACGAGATCATCAGAGATGGAGGAATCGCGAGTTGCTTTGGCTTCTGTCAGGAGTTCCGGTTTGACAAAGAACGCCTCGTCCAGAACGGCCACACGGGTACCGTTGGCACCGGCTTTCCCATCCCACTGGTAGAGTGAGCCATCCGGAGTTATGAAGTACCAGTTGCTGCCACGGCCCCTAAGCCATTTTTCACCCTTGCCACCACTGTTTTCGTAGAGTGTGGAGAGTGCAGTCAGGGCTAGAGCCTGATCAAGTTCGTACGCTTCACGAGCATTCTGTTCGAGTGGTGCGAGGGTCTGACCGGTGGTTCGGAAGACTCCGGTAACCGAGTTTCCGACGGTCACAACGGTATCAGCAGCAATATCGGGCCAGTTTGCAGGGAAGGCCTTTGCCGGGTCCCCACTTTCGAAGGTGATTCGAGCAAAGCCTTTGGAGTTGGCCGTGACGGTACCTACAGTGACTTTCCCCACGGTCACAGTGTGCTGTGTTCCGGCGGGCAGATTCCAGACCTCGGCGCGGAACTGGCGTTTGGGCGTGGTGGAGCCCGCCGGCGTATAAACTTCCCACGAAACGAATCCGGAGGCCGATGTGGCGCTGCTGAGGCCGATTTTCAGGTGGACGCCGGACTGGCTGAGTGGAGTGCGGGTACCGGTCTGTGTGGCAAAGTTGGACGACAGCGTGGAACCTACCGTTACGGCAGCACCACTGGCGACAACGGGAAAGCCTGCGGGAAAGGCCGAGTATCCGACTCGTGGTTTGTCCGAGTATTTGACGGAGGCCTGGCCTATTGCGTTGGTGGTGATCGTGCCAGCGGCTGCACCAGCAATTTTCAGAGCGTAGGCCGTGTTGGGCTGCAGGTTGTAGACGGCAAGGTCCAGTCGTCGTCGCTGCTGTCCACCTTCCTGCTCAACCTCGTATTCGGTCTCAAGAATTTCACGCGTTGTTGTGGAAGCACTGGCGGTCAGGTCTGCAGCGATCCGGTCGTCATCGTCTTCGAGTGTCAATCTGCCGGAGACAGGGATACCCTTGATGGATGGGTTGACGGGATTTCCAGCGAAGAGGACGTTGATCAGCATGCCAGCATGCGGGGTCGGCAGATTTACTGTACCACTGCCACCATGCTGATGATCATCATGGTCGAATTCGAAAACGCCACGGCCGAACTGATCAGTCACGAACTTAGCCACGGCTTTGCCATCGACCTGAATTTCCCACAGTCCCCACGCGGCATTCCACAACTGAACTTCGAGCTTGTGTCGACCGTCCTTGTCGTCAGCCTCATACTCAACCTGGCCAATTGTGGTTCCGCCGGTGCCTGTCAGAACAGCCTGAAACTTCTGATCGCCGGAAAGCAACAGGCGCGGCTCAACTGATTCGATGGCGATCAGTTGCGCGACAGTTGAATTGCGACGGCGATTGCGTCCGAACGGCATGCTGGAGTTCTCCCTGAAGCTCGTCTGCACCTGAGTGGCCCTGACCGAGGGCCTCAGGTCCAGTGGGTTGCGAGTTCCGTGCCAGTTGCAGGCTGGATCCACAACATTGGTTCCGTTGCGGCCGGAATCCGCTGAGTTCCAGCCCGTGGGCAACACGAAAGACAGGAAAGGTGCAGCGGTGGCAGTCAACCTGCTGCGGTGGCGTGCGTGCAGCATCTGTGAGGAAAAAAACAGGACTTCAGCCGCCCGGGACTGCTGTCAACAGATCCAGACAGATCTGATGCAGGGAACACCCTTTGGCTGCCAAATCCGTTGTCGTTGTCAGAACCGTGCTAATCGTCATCGGCACATCGATTTTTGTCCTGCATGGCAGGCTGATTCGGCAAGAGAGAGCATCGGCGTGGCGAAGTCCGGATGTTGTGATGTCAAAAGGCCACAGGCCAGCGTATTTGTCATCGCAAAAACTCAGGGAAACCAGCACAAAACCGAGCCGCCCACGGCTGAATGATGCCGAAATGCATCAGCGGCGGTTGTGCCGCCACGACATGTCGGCAGAGCCTGCATCTGAAAAGGACGGCGAACAGGAATCGCAGGGCTGAACACTGCGCTTCAGCAATTTGTTCAGGTTCCTTTGCGCCGCATGTGGTCAGGTGTTGCCAAACGGGGACATTCCCTCCCCGGGGCAGTCAGTCAGCGCTGATCAGGACTGACATCGATTACCGGTGTGCGGACGGGTTCGTCAGCGTCAATCACCTGCGGCTTCCGCGTGGCGGCTGTGCCGGGTGATACCGACGTGTGCATCGAGATCTTCAGGAAGCCACTGTCGCCGCCATTGTTCCACTGCCACGTGCGAGTACCGTCAGCAGCTGTGGATGCGGTGGCAGCTCCGTTGCCATAACTGCGACCATACCACCAGCGTCTGAACCAGAAGCGGAGCAGCAGCAGCAGTATGGCCAGGCCGGCAATCGCAGCAAAGAAGAACGCAAAAAACAGTGCCAGCCCAACGATCCCGAGGGCGACCACAGCGATCAGGATACGGGCCAGGATCCCGGGACCGCCAGAGGGTCTGTTTGCGCCACCAATCAGTACAATCCGTGGCTGCTCCATGTCAGATCATCCCCGGAAGAATCAGGATTTTGCCGTGGATGCTGCTTTCGTTGCGAATCGTTTTCTGTTCCTGCAGCAGATGTGCCTGCGCAGCATCGGCGATACTGAATTCGGCTCCGACGGCCGGTCGAAAACGTCCGTCTGCCAGCATGCTGTTCAGTTCTGTGGCTGCCTGCCGCTGTTCTTCAGCCGAAGCATTGAACATGGCAAACCCGATGGCACGCAGGTCGCGGACGTAAAACGGACCGAGGGGAAATTCGGGGCGTGAATCACGTCCGGCCATGAAGATAATCCGTCCGCGCATGGCCATCTGCGGGATGCAGCGATCCAGGGCTGGCATTCGCAGCGTTTCAAACCACACGTGAATCGGTCCGGTCTGGCTGACGATTTCGGGCAACCGCTGATCGATGTTCTCTGCCCTGTAGAGAATGACGTGATCGGCACCGGACTGGCGACAAAGCCGGGCCTTTTCCGGAGAACCAGCGGTCGTGATGACCTGAGCCCCGGCGGCTTTGGCCAACTGGACCACCGCTGAACCCACGCCACCGCTGCCGCCATTGACGAACACGGTTTCACCCGCCTGAAGTCCGGCGTGCAGGAACAGTCCAAGGTGTGCCGTGATGCCCACCAGTGCCCCGGCCGCTGCCTGTTTTGCGGAGACCGAGTCGGGCAGTGGGTAGAGCCACTGCTGATCAACAGCGCAGAATTCCGAAAATGTGCCCTGCCGCCCAAACAGTCCCTGGTTACTGCCCCAGACACGATCCCCGACCTGCAGTTCACACTGCGGGCCCGCAGCAACGACACTGCCGGCCAGATCGCAGCCAGGGATGTAGGGAGTGGGGAGCGGAAACCTGACGGCTCCGGCACGAATGTAAGTGTCAATTGGATTGAGCGCTGCAGCCTCAACCCGCACCAGCACCTGCCGGGGTCCGGGCACCGGCACGGGCAGGAACCCCGAACGAATGACTTCCGGAGGCCCGGTTTCGGAGAACCAGGCGGCTCGCATCTGTCCTTCGCTCATGGCTGCCGTCTCCTATTGCACAAACGCCACGTAATAGAAGGCCAATCCGGTGACCGAGGTGAGTGTAATG
>CAITYU010000018.1 GCA_903896675.1 uncultured Planctomycetaceae bacterium | reverse complement strand
GCGATCGACGACATGCGTGATCCGGCGAAGTACGAAGCGTATCTGCGACCGATCCTGAATCGATTGAAGCAGATTGACGGGCGAGCGGGCCTGAGCATCATGGCGAATGATGTGCAGCCGGATGACCCGCAGTTGCAGAGCTGGCTTGGGGAGGGGTTGAGTATTGAGTGTCATTCGGCCGATCATCCGTGTCCGCTGCTGCAGGGCGGTGATTTTGCAAAGGCCAGGTCGACGTTTGACAGGTGTGTTGATCGGATGGCGGGTATTCCAGGGAATCGTCCGGTCGCTTTTCGCACACCCTGCTGTGATTCCCTGAATACAGTCAGTCCGCGTTTCTTTGCCGAGATTTTTGGCGGGACGACAGCGGGTGGGAGATCTTTGCAGATCGATTCATCCGTGTTTATGTTCTTTACGTCACGCGATGCAGAGCTGCCGCGTGAACGAGTGCTGGATGCAGACGGTCGTGAGCGATTCCTGAAGTATCTGCCGAAGGGCAATCGGTTTGGCGGTAATCTGCAGCAGCACTTTGTGAACTACGTCGAGAACTACCCTTATCCATGGGTGATCAATGGAAACTGCTGGCAGATTCCCTGCCTCGCCCCCAGTGACTGGTCAGCGCAGCATCTGCAGGGCGTGAACAATCCGGTCACAGTGGACGACTGGAAGGCGGCCATTGATCTGACGGTGGCGAAGCGTGGCTGTTTCAGTCTGGTGTTTCATCCGCATGGCTGGATTCGTCCGGAGCAGGTGGTGGAGCTGATAGATCACGCGGTCACGACGCATGGTCCGAAAGTGAAGTTCCTGAATTTTCGTGAGGTGAGTGAGCGGTTGAATTCTGCGTACTGTGGCGGCCTGACGCTGCGTGAGCAAGCTCCGGGGTTTCTCGTGGAGCACCAGCGGGCGGTTGAGCAGCAGCGCGTGCTGACGGCGCTGCCTGAGCAGGATCAGGAGACGCTGGCTGTGGTGCTGCGGGATCCGGCGAAATTTGGCCTGCCACCTGTGCGACGCAGCGACGGCACGCACAATGGTTTTTTTGTTCATGACGGTCATCTGTGCTGGCAGAATGAAGATACGGCAGGTTTGCCGGATCTGCTGGTGCGGGCTGCGATTCCGACGGTACTGGCGAAGGCGCGGCGGGTGGTGTCCAGCGAGCGTGAGTCGCTGGTGCCGGTGGGAGCAGCGGTCGTGGATGTAACTCCGGATTATCCGGTGCGGCTGACGGGTTACGGGAATCGGCTGAAGGAGGCGGAGACGGCGGCGGTCCGAATTCATGCTCGAGCGCTGGCGATCGGTGCGGCTGACAATCTCCACGCGCTGTTGCTGACGGTGGACAATTGTGGGGTGCCGCTGGAGATGACTGAGGAGGTTTACCGGCGGATTGCGGCGAAGGTGAATGTGACTCGTGAGCGTTTTGCGATCAGTTCGACACATTCGCATTCAGCTCCGTGGTTACGCGGATTTGCGCCGAATATTTTTGCGGAAGTTCCTGAGGATCATGCGGGCCGACTGGCGCGATATGAGGCTGAGTTGACGGAAAAGCTTGTGCAGGTGGCGGTGGCAGCGATTGAGAAGCAGGTGCCGGCGTCACTTCATCTGGGGTATGGTGAGGCGGGTTTTGCCATGAACCGACGTGCTTTGAAGGAGGGGCGTTGGGCAGGATTTGGTGAGGTTCCGGATGGTCCGGTGGACAAACGCGTGCCGCTGCTGGCTGCACGGGACGCGAGTGGGAAGGTTGTTGCTCTGCTGGTGAACTATGCCTGTCACTGCACGACGGAGACTGGGGAATTCAATCAGATCAGTGGGGACTGGGCAGGGTTTGCGGCCGACATGCTGGAGTCGGAGATCGCGGGAGCTGTCGCGCTGGTGGCCATTGGTTGCGGTGCGGATGCGAATCCGTCGCCGCGGGGCACTCATGAGCAGGCTCGCGTACACGGTCAGACTCTGGCGAAGGAAGTGCAGCGAATACTGGGCATGACTGGCGCAATGAATCGAATCAGTGGTGGGATTACGGCGAAGTTGAGTCGGATTGATCTGCCGCTGGGACGTGTACCGACGAAGGAGGAGTTGCAGGCGGAGTCCGGGCAGCCTGGGGTGGCGGGTTCGCGGGCGCGGCATTTTCTGAGCTTGCTGGAAGCTGGTCAGCCTGTACCGACGACTGTACCGAACTACCCGGTGCAGACGTGGTGTTTTGGCGAGGATCTGGCGATGGTGTTTCTGGGTGGTGAAGTCGTTGTGGACTACAGCATCCGGCTGAATGAAATGTTTGATGGCCGTCGGCTGTGGGTGAATGCCTACAGCAACGATGTGCCGTGTTATATTGCTTCTGCGCGTTTGCTGCGGGAGGGCGGTTATGAAGTGGATTCGTCGATGCTGTATTATCGGCGTCCGTCCCGCCTGGCTCCTGAGGCGGAAGATCTGATATGTGACGCTGTGCAGAAGCAGCTGCCGCGGCATTTTTATTCCGATTCGCTGCAGGCAAAGTTCCCGGCTCCGAAGAGTCCTGAGGAATCGCGTGCCGTCCTGCATGCTCGTCCCGGGTTGCGTGTCGTGCTGGCGGCTGCAGAGCCTCTGATCAGGGATCCGGTGGCTTTTGACTGGGACGAGCGTGGGCGGTTGTGGGTGGTGGAGATGGGGGACTATCCGGCGGGTGGTGGTCAGACCGGGCGAGTGCGAATTCTGGAGGATGTGGACGGGGATTTTGTGTATGACCGAGCGGTGACATTTCTTGACGGACTGGATTTCCCGAACGGGATTCAGTGCTGGCGGGGTGGTGTGCTGATCACGATGGCGCCGCAGGTTCTGTATGCCGAGGATCGGGATGGTGATGGGGTGGCTGATCTGCGGCAGTCGCTGTACGCGGGATTTGTGGAAGGCAATCAGCAGCATCGAGTGAATGGTCTGCGGTGGGGGCTGGACGGTTGGTTGTATCTGGCGAATGGCGACAGCGGAGGTTTGGTGACGGGTCTGGGAGCGATACCGGGGGTACCGGATTCCGGTGGCGGTGGTGCGACGGGTGCACCGGTGCTGCTGCGTGGTCGGGATCTCAGAATTCAGCCGGACACGAATCGAGCGCAGGGTGTCGCCGGGACGACGCAGTTTGGGCGTGAGCGGGATGATTTCGGCAACTGGTTCGGCAATAACAACTCGAATCCGATCTGGCAGTATCGTCTGGAGGAGCGTTATGTGCAGCGGAATTCTCATGCGCGTCTGGCGGGTGTCACTGAGCAGGTGTCTGCGGTGCCAGGTGCGGCCCCTGTGTTTCCTCGCAGCACGACGCTTGACCGGTACAACGACTTTGGCACGGCGAATCGGTTCACATCGGCCTGTGGTACAATGATCTATCGGGACGTCTGGCTGGGGCCGCAGTTTTACGGGAATGCTCTGACGGCTGAGCCGGTGCACAATCTGGTTTCGCGACTGGTTTTAACTCCTGATGGTGCCGGGTTTCACGGTGAGCGGGCAACGGATGAGCAGTCATCAGAGTTTGTGGCATCGGAAGACAACTGGTTTCGTCCCACGATGCTGCGGACCGGGCCGGATGGAGCCGTGTGGATTGCGGACATGTATCGTGCGGTGATTGAGCATCCGGAGTGGATTCCGGCGGAGTATCAGCGCAAGCTGGCGCTGGATGCCGGCAGTGATCGGGGCCGCATTTATCGCATTATTCCGGCCCACGAGTGCTGCGGCGGGGAACAGCCTGCGGTCGAAAGTCAAGCAAATTCCGAGAGCCGTCGATTCTTTGTAAAGGATTGGAAAACACTGGATTTGGTGTCGATTGCGGAGCGTGTGGGCAGTGTCAACGGGTGGTGGCGTGACACGGCGCAGCGGCTGCTGCAGCATCGCATTGCTGAGTCGGCGGGGCATGCCGGGGTGCTGGCGACACTGCGACGGATCAGTGCGGGTGAGGGTCCTGCGGCCGGACAGGCTCTGGCGACGCTGGCGATGCTGGCCGAGCAGCAGCCGGATCCTGAGACGCTGACGGCGATTCAGGCGGGCTTGCGGCATGGGGATCCGCGTGTGCGAGCGTTGTCGGTGCAATTGCTGGAACCGCAGTTG
>CAITYU010000017.1 GCA_903896675.1 uncultured Planctomycetaceae bacterium | reverse complement strand
CCCACTTCCCACTTCCCACTTCCCACTTCCCACTGAAAACTGACCACTGACAACTGACAACTGACAACTGACAACTGACCACTGACCACTGACCACTGACAACTGACCACCGCCAAGGACCGCCTTGCATGGCTGCCCCAGCCCCCCCCATTCACGCTCCCAGCCTGTTGCCCCCGCTGCTGATCGTCGCCCTGTTCAGTGGCCTCTTCAACAACGCCTGCCCGGCGGCTGACTACGAAACAGACATCAAACCCATCCTCAAATCCCGCTGCTACGCCTGTCACGGAGCACTCAAACAGGAAGCCGGACTGCGACTGGATACCGCTCAACTCATCGGTACTGGTGGTGACAGCGGACCTGCTCTGCAGTCCGGACAACCCAACGCCAGCCTGCTGATCCACAAAATCACGGCCAGCGATCCCGCCATTCGCATGCCACCTGAAGGCGAACCACTTTCACCCGCACAGATTTCCCTGCTGCAGACGTGGATCGCTGACGGCGCCCACGCACCGGACCATGAACAGCCGGAATCCGATCCCCGCTCACACTGGGCCTTCCAGCCCGTCACTCGCCCTCCCGTACCCACCATCAGCAGTACCTCACCGCACAACCCAATCCGCAACCCCATCGATGCCTTCCTGCAGCAGCGCCGCCTGCAGGCCGGAATTTCGCCTCAGCCCGAAGCTTCCCGCATCCTGCTGCTCCGCCGACTGCATCTGGACCTGCTCGGACTGCCACCCACACTGCAGGACATCGCCAACTGCGAAAACGATCCCAGCCCCGACTGGTACGAACGCACCGTCCGCAGACTGCTGCAGGACCCCCGACACGGTGAACGCTGGGCTCGCCACTGGATGGACGTCTGGCGCTACAGTGACTGGTGGGGACTGGGAGACCAACTGCGCAACAGCCAGAAACACATCTGGCACTGGCGCGACTGGATCGTCGAATCGCTCAACGCCGACACACCCTATGATGAAATGGTGCGGCTGATGCTTGCCGGCGACGAGCTGTACCCCAACGACCTCAGCAAACTGCGCGCGACCGGTTACCTCGCCAGAAATTACTGGCTGTTCAACCGGCCACAGTGGATGGAAGAGACGGTCGAACACGTCAGCAAGGGTTTTCTGGGCCTTACCATGAACTGCGCCCGCTGCCACGATCACAAATATGATCCGCTGCAGCAGCAGGATTATTATCGGCTGCGAGCATTCTTCGAGCCGTATCACGTCCGCGTTGATATGGTGCCCGGACAGACCGATCTGGCTCGCGATGGCGTGCCCCGTGCATTCGACGGCCTCCCCGACGAACCCACATGGCTCTACATCCGCGGCGACGAACGCAACCCCGACAAATCACAGCCCATCGCCCCCGGAATTCCCGCAATTTTCGACTTCGCACCGCTCAGCATCCAGCCGGTAACACTGCCCGCTGATGCGTGGCAACCCGAACTCCGACCATGGGTCATCGACAATCACATCGCTGCCGCCCGCAAGGCACTCGACACAGCCGGTACCGCCCGCCAGCAGGCCGAGCACACGCTGGCAACTGCCCGTAAAGCACTCGACAGTTACACGTCCCCTGAACCGCCACCCCAGGGTCCCACGCTGGTCGCCGATCAGTTCCAGACCCTCGACACCGCCCGCTGGCAACTGATCGGCGGTGACTGGCAGCACCAGCCCGGAATCCTGTCACAGCGCCAGGATGGCAAACACCGCTCGGCCCTGCGCTGGAAAGGCACCGTACCCCGGAACTTCGACGCGACCGTTCGCTTCACCATTCGCGGCGGCAGTCAGTACCGCAGCGTCGGGATCGCGTTCGATACTGTACTGCCGGAAAATGCTCCCGACGCTGCCACCGGCACCAGTGAACAGAACGTCTACGTCAGTGCCCAGGATGCCGGCCCCAAAATTCATGCCGCCCACCTGCAGGCCGGATCATGGCAGTATCCCGGCGGTGCTGCCACGCGAGCCTTGCCCATCCGCCTGAATCAGACATACGTGCTGCAGCTCAGGGTCCGGGATTCACTGCTCAATGCCTTCCTTGACAATGTCCCCGTGCTCGCCTTCGCTGCACCGCTGGAACGGCATGCCGGAGCACTGCAGCTGACGGTCTTTGATGCCCTCGTGGATGTGCACGAATTCAGCCTCAGCGAACTGCATCCGCAGGCCACCATGATCCCGGTCGCCACTGACCCGGCCGGACTTGCCCCGCCCACGCTGCCACAACTGCAGGCTGCAGTTCGCGCGGCAGAAGCGGCACTCGCCGTCGCGGCTGCTGACGTCGTCGTGGGCCACGCGACTCTTGACAATGTGACGGCAAAAGCCACCGCTGTGCGCACGCCTGGAGACCCGCAGCACACCGTTGCTGCTGTCCACGCGGAACGACAGCTTGCAGTTGCCACCGCCCGTCGACAACTGGCCGTCGCTGAACAGCAGTTGCAGGCGGCCGATGCCAAACCGGAAGCCGCTCGGCAGGCACTTACGACGGCCCGGCAGAATCTCGAAAAAGCCATCACCGCCGCTGCTGCGGAAGTCAAACCTGACGACAGTTTCAACAGGTTCTCAGGAGCTGCGTGGACGCCCACACGCTTCTTCAATTCCGGCAAGGATGACCCGGAAGTCCGCTTCCAGCCCGTCAGTACCGGACGCCGCTCAGCACTCGCGCGGTGGATCACCGATCGCCGCAATCCGCTCACGGCCCGAGTCGCAGTGAACCATCTCTGGACCCGCCACATGGGACAGCCACTGGTACCCACCATGTTCGATTTCGGACGCAAAGGCACTCCGCCGGAACACCCCGAACTCCTTGACTGGCTGGCCAGCGAACTGCTGGACAGTGGCTGGAGCATGCGGCATGTGCATTCGCTGATTGTCAGCTCCAGCGCATGGCGACTCAGTTCCTCGCAGGCTGACGCCGCGGCAGCACTTGCCCGCGATCCCGAAAATCGCCTGTACTGGCGGCGCACTCCCATCCGCCTCGAATCCCAGGTCATTCGCGACAGCCTGCTGGCCTTCGCGGGAACCCTGGACCTGACCCGAGGTGGTCCGCCGGTCCCCATCTCTGAGCAGGCGACATCGACTCGCCGCAGCCTCTACTTCTTTCACTCCAACAACGAACGCAACCTGTTCCTGACCATGTTCGATGAAGCCCTGGTCAAGGACTGTTACCGGCGTGAACAGAGCATTGTGCCGCAGCAGGCACTGGCACTTTCCAACAGCGAACTTGCCTTCAGTACGGCCGAAAAGGTTGCCGCCGGACTTGATGGCGAAGAAACTCGGTTCATCACGGAAGCTTTTCGACTGCTGACCGGCATTGAGCCGGGTCCTGAGGAACTGGCAGCCAGCCAGCAGGCGCTCAGGGCGTGGCAGAGCCTGCCGGAGGGAACTCCGCAGACGGCTCGCGCCAGCCTGATTCGCGTGCTGATCAACCACAACGACTTCGTGACACTGCGATAGCTTTCAGAAGGTCATCACTCATGCCTGCAAGACGCTGTTTTCTGACCGACACGGGACTGGGGTTTGGCAGCCTTGCGCTGGCAGCCATGCTGCAGCGGGATGGGTATGGACGATCCCTTGAACAGTCGGTCCCTGACGGACGACCGCATCATACGCCGCAGGTGACCAGTGTGATCTGGCTGTTTATGAATGGCGGAGTCAGTCAGATGGAGAGTTTCGATCCGAAACCCATGCTGACGAAGTATGCCGGCAGAACGATTGCGGAAACACCGTTTGCCGAGGCTCAGAATCCGCAGAAGCTGAAACTGGAACGCCTGGTGGTACCGGACGGCAACGGCAATCAGCGGAACACGCTGTATCCGCTGCAGGTGGGTTATCGCCGGCATGGTCAGAGCGGCATTGAGGTGAGTGACTGGTTTCCGTACACGGCGAAGCAGGTGGACAAGCTGGCCGTGGTGCGTTCGATGTGGACAACGGACAGCAATCATGGTGCGCAGACGCAGTTTCATTCCGGCAGGCACCAGAACGACGGCGACTTTCCGAATCTTGGAGCCTGGGTGCATTATGGACTGGGTTCACTGAACGATAATCTGCCGCAGTACATTTCAATGGGGAACCGCGAGTACTGGAACAAGCGGGACGGACATTATCTGGGCCCGGCGCATGATGCGGTGCCATTGCGAGTCGATCCGGGGAACCCGCTGGACTTCAGCCGACCGGCCCGTGACGTGTCTGCTGAATCGCAGCGGATTGGGCGCGGTCTGCTGGGGCGATTGAATGAGCTGCGAGGTCAGCAGTATCCGCAGGACGCCGCCCTGGCGGCTCGCGTGGCATCCTATGAACTGGCCTTTCGCATGCAGCAGTCGATTCCCGAGATTGTGAACTTTTCGCAGGAGACGGCGGAGACACAGGCCCTTTACGGACTTGATCAGCCGCACTGTCGTGATTTTGGCATGCAGTTACTGGCAGCCCGTCGGCTGGTGGAACGCGGAGTTCGATTCATTCAGATTCAGCATGGAGCGGGCGGAGCGGGAAGTTGGGACGCTCATGGCGGTCTGCGGGACAATCATGCCCGCAACGCCCTCGCCGTGGACCAGCCGATCGGGGGCCTGTTGCAGGATCTGGAACGTCGTGGCCTGCTGCAGCAGACGCTGGTCCTGTTTGCCAGCGAATTTGGCCGCACACCCGGATCACAGGGCTCGGACGGACGCGACCATCACATCTATGGTTTCACCGTCTGGCTGGCCGGCGGCAGTCTGAAACGCGGCATCATCCACGGCGCGACGGACGAGATTGGTTTTCACGCTGTGGAAGACCGCCACTACGTCACGGACATTCACGCCACCATCCTGCAGCAACTGGGCCTTGACTCCCGCCAGCTCGAGATCCCCGGCCGCAAGCGACTGGACATCGACCACGGCCACGTCATCGAAGCCATCCTCACCTGAACCTGTTTTGAACTGGTGGCAGCTCACGGCAGGTGTTGCCCTTATCCACTGGATCGGATGTATGCAGGCAACGCGGGCATTCCTGACGCCGCGGACAAAAGGTAGCCCGGGCATTCTTGACGCGGAGGACAAAAAGGTAGCCCGGGCATTCTTGCCCGGCCCAACCCTCGAAAAACACGGCGTTGT
>CAITYU010000016.1 GCA_903896675.1 uncultured Planctomycetaceae bacterium | reverse complement strand
TGACACGAATAACACGAATGCAGGTGATGGTGTTTTGGGGTATTTGAAGTTCGAAAGACGCGAAAAGGGGGCAGAGGTCAGTAATCGCAAAGTTCCCCGTTGGGAGGGCGAGGCTCCTGCCGAGCCGTTGGGCTGAGTTGCCCGCGAGGTGTTCGGCTCAGCGGGAGCTTCGCCCTCCCGAAATATGTTGGCTAACGGCAGCAGCTCCCGAATTCCAGAGGCCCGGGCCCGGTGTTACCAATCGGTCAGTAACGAAGCGACTGCCGACCGGGGTGTCTGTTTTCACCGCGGCGCAACCGAGACGTCATTCGCCGGTTTCGCGATGCTCACTTGTGACAGTTACGCCTCGGGTATCCTGCACGGCAAGATACCACGCTCGTGCAGCGTCCGGAACATCGGCGGAAATCCGCCCGTCAGTGATCGTGGCCGGCAACGACTTCCACTCGCGGTTCTGCCATGGACCGTCGGCCGCTGTGTAGTGCAGTTGCGGTTCACGAAGTTCGGTCGTTGACTGCACTGTCACGCTGACGTTCCCGCCGGATTGCTGCAAGGGTCCGATCAGTGCCAGCTTTTGAGCCTGCTGCAGGTGGCTGTCGATGAAGACGTCCACTTCGGGGAAAGTCCAGATGTGCCCATGAGGCAGTCGCGGGATGACCGAGATACTGCGCAGGTGTGCGGGCACCAGTTGATAGCTGCGGCGGTAACTGTCCAGCGGGTACGCGAAATCATTGGTGCCATTGAGGAACAGGGTCGGACAGCTGACCTGTGCGAGATAGCTGGAGGGATCGAAGTTGCGGACCCAGCTCTGACGCAGTTCGGGCGTCATCGGGGTGAAACGCGGCTGCGTCCACACGCTGTTCTCTGCCAGAAAACCGCAGCCATAGACAGGGACGGCCACTTTCAGTCGATCGTCGAGGCTGGCGACAAGGCAGGTCAGGTAGCCACCCCAACTGATGCCGGTAATTCCTGTGCGCTGGGGATCGACGGCCGGCTGGGCGGCCAGCAGCGAATGTCCACGGATGACGGCCGCCACCGCATGATAGCTCCACATTTCCCGTACTTCGTCAGCGGCGAACGGGCGAAATTTGGTCTCGTCAGACTGATCCGGTCCTCCGTCCGGCAGTCGTCCATCGGGCCCGTGTCCGGCCAGATCCATGGCCAGGGCTGCGTAGCCGCGATTGGCCCAGTGCAGAGCCCAGTCCCGGAAGGCTTTACCGCCACCACCGTGGACCAGCACAACGGCGGGAAACGGGCCGTCGCCGGCAGGTTGAGCATACCATGCGAAGATGCGGGTGGGTTTGCCGTGGAACGGTTCACCAGCGTAGTAGACCGGGCGTACCAGTCCATCCGGCGGGCCGAATTCTGCCGCCGGAGTCTGCTTCAGGGCAGGCAGGTCCCACGGGCCGGTGTTGTCTGCAGCGGTGACCGGCTGAAACGTGGCAGGTATCAGGACGGCAAACGTCAGCAGCAGGAAACAGCGTCGTATCATGGTTGGGATGCCTGGATTGGGTGCCGTGGAGCGGGGACATGGTCAGGGACAGTGTGTCTTTGAGAAGATACCAAAGAGCGCATGTTCCGTGAACCGTGCCGGCGGGGGGTGGCGGCCTGATCGATGGCTGCAAGCGGGCAGATGTGGGCAGGCGACTGGTGACGCGTGGGAGATTTTTCACCACGGAAGAACACGGAATGACACGGAAGAAACGCACGGGGCTGGGGGGAGCGGTGGTTGGCAACCACGAAAGACGCGAAAGACACGAAAGAGAGAGGGAGGCGATTTTTCAGTTCTCGGTTTTCAGTGGGCAGGGTTTGAGGTGCTGACGGCATTGAGGCTGGGGGCGCGCGGGATTGGAAGGTGGGGCGTGCCGAGGGAGATTTTTCACCACGGAAGAACACGGAATGACACGGAATGACACGGAATGACACGGAAAAAACGCACGGGGTTGGGGGAGGGGTGGTTGGCAACCACGAAAGGCACGAAAGACACGAAAGAGAGATGGAGCCGAGTTTTCAGTTCTCAGTTCTCCGTGGGGCGGTTTCCTTCCAGTCTTTAATATCTAAGAGTTAATAGTAGGCGGACGGCGGTGTGTGGGTGGTGGTGGTGACGGCGAAGGCTGTGGGATCCTGCCAGTTGCGTTGGTGCGGGGTGGGCTTTGGCTCGCTGGGTGGGGCAGGCGGGGGCAAATGGCTGCTGCTGTGTCCGGTTCGGCAGGTGACTTGCCGTCAGGATGGTGCTAATTCGCATTTTTTCAGTCTTTTTCGATTTTTTCGCGGAATTTGTGATCGGTTTCGCCGCGGGCTCGTTTCTGTAAGCCAGGTATATCATTGGGTGAATCGGTGTTTTTCCACCGGGTGCTCGGGGTTGTCAGTGGCAACGGGAGCGGGTTTATGTCAGATCTGGTGCGTGTGGTGGTGCAGGAGTCGCCTGACGAAGGTGGCGAATCGGGACGTGCGGCCAGGGGTGGCGGGGGGCGAGGAAATCGGTCGGGCCGCGGAGTCTCTGGTGGTGGCTCGAATGGTTTTGCCGGTGGCGTGATGCTGCTGGGACTGGTGCTGCTGGCCATTCTGGGCTTTGTGGCGTGGCAGATTACGCTGATTGACGTGGGCAGTGGCCAAATCGCTGTGCTGACTCGCAAGGTCGGTCTGGATCTGCAGAATTCCGACGAGATTGCTCCGACGGCTCAGCACAAGGGCGTCCAGCGTGAGGTGCTGACGGAGGGGCGTTATTTCCGCAATCCGTATGTCTGGTCGTGGCAGGTTGTGCCGCAGATTGAAATCGCATCGGGTGAGATGGGTGTGAAGGTCAGTCTGACGGGTGAGGATCCCGGTTACGGTGAGTTTCTTGCGAAGGTGGATGAGCGGGGTGAGGCCACCACCAAGGGCATCGTTCCGGGAGTTCTGAATCCCGGTCGGTATCCGATCAATCCGTTTCTGTATCAGGTTGAGGTCCACAAGCCGACCACGATTCCTGCGGGGTACAAGGGTGTTGTGACGAATCTTGCGGCACCGCTGGCGAAGGAGCCGAACCGACTGCTGGTGGAATCGTCAGAGCGAGGCGTCCAGAAGACAACTCTGGAACCGGGAACTCACTATCTGAATCCTTATGTGACGCGTGTGGATCTGGTGGATTGTCGCAGTCAGCGATTCAATCTGGGTCAGGAGGATGACATGGGATTTCCGTCGAAGGACGGGTTCTGGGTCAGTCTTGACGGAGTGATTGAGTTTCGGGTGAATCCTGAGAAGGCGGCGGACGTTTATGTGCTGTTCAATCGTTCCGAGAACGGTCCGCTGATTGACGAGGAGATTGTGCAGACGGTGATCATGCCGAATGCTCGCAGCTTCTGTCGTCTGCAGGGTTCGAATTCTTCGGGTCGTGAATTCATCCAGGGTGAGACTCGTTCGGCTTTCCAGAAGGCTTTTGAGCAGGAGATGCGGCAGGCTTGTGAACCGCTGGGGATTGAAATCATCCAGGCGCTGATCACCACCATTCGGCCTCCGGAAAAGATCGCCGAGCCGGTGCGTCGTCGGGAAATCGCGAAGCAGGAGGAGCTGCAGTACAAGCAGCAGGTGCTGCAGCAGGAATCTGAGCAGAAGCTGGCTGTGGAAAAGGCGATGGTGGAGCAGAAGCAGGCTCTGGTGACCGCTGGCCGTGATGTCGTGAAGTCCACGACGAAGGCTGAAGAGGAGCAGCAGGTGGCATTGACGCTGGCCAACCAGCAGCTGGCGGTGGCGCAGTTGAAGCTGGATGCATCGCAGGACGAGGCGCTGGCGATCGAGGCGCGAGGGCAGGCTGTGGCTGATGTTGTGCGGTTTGACAATGAGGCCGAAGCGGCTGGCTGGAAGACAGCGGTGCAGGCTTTCGACGGCGACGGTCACGCATTCGCCCGCTATGTACTGTATCAGAAGCTCAGCACAGCATGGCAACGGATGATGGTGAATACGGCTGACAGTCCGCTGATGAAGATTCTGGATTCGTTTACTGAACCATCTGCCAAAGCCTCTGCTGAGCAGAAAAACTCGGTCCCGGCAACGGAACCGGCGGCTGGCGGTGTTCAGGAGTAAAGGGTGACGGGTGGCGTTTGAGGCCGGTCTGAAACAGTCACGGTGCGAATTTTCCAGTCAGGGTGGTGTGGTATGGGAATCAATGACGTGGTCAGTGGCATATTGCGTGGACGTGTGGCGGGTGCGGCAGCGGGTGTGCTGGGGCTGGCGGCGGCGCTGACGGCGTTCGAGTGGACATTCAACCGGCATTATGTCCCGGATGGTTACAGTCTGGTGCTGCGTTACAAAGGGCCCCCGCTGCCATTTCTGCCCGGAGAACGACCGGTTTCCGTTTCCGGTCAGTTCGCGAAGGTGGATGATCGCGGCCAGCCTCTGGAGAAGGGAATTCTGAAGGATATGCTGGGGCCTGGCAGGCATTTTCTGTGGTACGGCTGGTGGGAGACCAGTCTGGTCAGGGACACAGTGGTAAGTCCGGGCGAAGTGGCGGTGGTCACCAGCCGGATGGGCAGCGACCTGACCAATGGCCAGTTTCTGGTGGATGGAGATCTGGACAGGACGACAGAAAAGGGGATTCTGCGGAAGGTGCTGGGGCCGGGACGCTATCGCATTAACGACTATGCGTACACAGTCAGCATTATCAAGCAGGAGGTTGTGCAGTCGGACCAGCAGCAGAAGCATGTTGGCTGGGTGTCGATACCGGCGGGGTATGCGGGAGTGGTGACGAATCTGGCGGCCAATCCGGCGACCGGGCTGCAGGCGGGAATTCAGGACAGCGTACTGCAGCCAGGCCTGTATCCGATCAATCCCAGCGAGCAGCATGTGGATATCATCGGGATCGGCTACACGGATCTGTCGGTGAAGTCCAACTTTGTCAGCGCGGACGGCAAGCCGGTGCTGGACGAAAGTGGCGAGCCGCTGGTGTCGGATGACGAGAGTGGCATCACGTTTCCATCGACGGACGGTTTCCGGATCCACATGGATTTTACGGCTGTGTGGGGCATTATGCCGGATCAGGCGGCGGATGTGATTCGGAAGTTTGGCAGTCTGGAGGCGGTGCAGACAAAGGTTGTGATACCGCAGATCGAAAGCATCTGTCGGAACGAAGGATCTTCGCTGGGCGCGGTTGATCTGCTCGTCGGGGATACTCGGCAGAAATTTCAGGAAACCGTTTCAGAGTCTTTTCACAGGATTCTGGAGGAGAAGGGGCTGACACTGCTGCATGGGTTTGTGCGGAACATTCATATCCCGCAGGACATTCGCAAGCCGATTCAGGAGAAGTTCGTGGCCGACGAATTGAAACTGACTCGGGACCAGGAGCAATTGACAGCGCGGACGGAGGCGGAATTGCGGGAGGCGGAACGCAAGGTGGAGCTGGAGACGGATCGTATCGGTGCTGAGACCACGAAGCTGGTGGCTGAGGCGGTGGCCGAGGGGCAGAAGCTGGCTGAAGAGACTCGGGCCGAGACATTGAAGCTGGTTGCCGCGATAGAGCGTGAGACGGCGGAGCTGGAGGCTCAGGCGACGGTGAATCTGGGCCGGGCGAAAGCCGACGCGAAGAAGGTGGAGGCAGAGGCAAAGTCGGAACGGTTCGGGCTGGCCGTGGGGGCCTTTGGATCCGGCGAAGCGTGGAATCAGTGGGTCTTTGCGAACGGGTTGCCGGACGATCTGCGACTGGATCTGTTTTATGCGGGTTCCGGCACGCTGTGGACCGACCTCTCGAAATTCACGGATGTCGCTCTGGGATCACAGTTGCAGCAGCGACAGCAGCCTGCTGCGGAGCAGCCGGCAAAAAAATGACTCCCGTTTACTGCGGCCCTTCGCGTGACCGCACATGCTGGCCCTGGTAGACTTCAACGACTGCCAGCACTGCAGTGTGCAGCGTGGCGTGGTCGTCAGTCGCCGAGGGACAGGGGCATGGGTGGTCTGCCAGAAATGGTGCTGACTGGGCTGCTGTTGTGGACCGCTGTTCAGGCGCCCGTGTCAGCAGATCAGAACCGGACCGAGCTGTTGTTCGTGCGGCGGATTGCTCCGTTGCTGGCAGCAAAATGTTTGCCCTGCCATGGTTCTGACAGGCGTGAGGGTGGTCTTGACCTGCGCACTCAGCAGTCGGCGACTGCGGGCGGCGACAGTGGGCTGCCGCTCATGCTGCCGGCTGATGTGGAACAGAGTCCATTGCTGCTGGCCGTGCTGCGGCAGTCGTCAGACTGGTCCGCGATGCCACCGAATGAAGGCGATCGCCTGACGGAACAGCAGGTTGGCTGGGTTCGTGCGTGGCTGGCGGGAGGTGCTGCGTGGCCGTCGGCCGATCGCCAGCGGGAAATTGCAATGACCCATGCCGCTGCGTGGAATGCCGAGGACGGTGTGCAGGTGGCAACCAGTGGCGGATTGAGTGCCGACTGGACTGCCCGGCGATACGTCCCGGAATCATTGTGGGCGCTGCAACCGGTGCGGCGTCCGGTTCTGCAGGATTCGTCTGAGCATCCGATCGATCGTCTGCTGACGCTGCATTGTCCTCCGGAGCTTCCGTCGGCTGCTGCTACAGACGTCTGTACGTTTTTGCGCCGCGCCACGTATGATCTGACCGGTTTGCCTCCTGCGCCGGAAGAGGCGGATGAGTTTGTCGCCGCGTGTGGTGGCGCGGACAGTATCGCTCTGGAGTCTGATCGCGGAAGGGTGGCCATCAGCGGGTTGATTGAGCGACTGCTGAGCAGTCCGCATTACGGAGAACGCATGGCTCAGCACTGGCTGGACGTGGTGCGTTATGCGGACAGCAGCGGATTTGCCAACGACTACGAGCGGGGCAATGCGTGGCGTTATCGGGATTATGTCGTACGAGCCTTCAACAGTGACAAGCCGTGGAACCAGTTTGTGATGGAGCAGCTGGCTGGTGATGAGCTGGATCCGGGCAATGCCGAGAATCTGATTGCTGCGGGCTTTCTGCGGATGGGGCCATGGGAACTGACCGGCATGGAAGTTGAAAAGGTCGCCCGTCAGCGGTTTCTGGACGACGTGGTGAACAGTGTTGGTGAGTCGTTTCTGTCGCAGTCACTGCAGTGTGCCCGCTGCCATGATCACAAATTTGATCCCGTGCCCACTCGCGATTACTACTCCATTCAGGCGGTCTTTGCCACGACTCAGATCAGCGAACGAGCCGCTCCTTTTCTGCCTGTTGAGCGGACTGCTGATTTTGAGGAGCGGCAGTTACTGGAGGAGCGGCAGGCGGAGTATGTGCAGGTGCTGCAGACGCTGGATGAGTTACTGTTACGGAATGCAGTGCAGTGGTATCAGCAGCGGGGGCAGGATGCGGGTTTGTGGTTGTCGGTTGTGGCCGAAGTCAGGCAGGACGGTCAGGTGCAGTCGGGTCGGGTCGGTGCGGCGAGCCGTAAGTCTGCTGACGTGTACTCGCGAGTTCGGAAGCTGATGGGTGAGCGAGGTGTTCCGGAGGACCAGTATCCTCCGAAGCTGGTGGGCTTTACTCCGGCGGAGTTTGGGCTTGAAAGAGTGGCTCGCAAAGGGCTTGAGCGGTTGAAGTGGGAGTTTGACCGTTATGAGCCGTTTGCGCTGTCGGTGTATTCGGGTGCGACGCGCGAATTTCGCACGGTCAATGCACCTGTGCGGCTACCGGTCGATCCCCTGAGCCCGGGTGCGGTTGAGGAAACCTGTATTCTGACCGGTGGAGATCCGTTTGCGGCTGGTGAGCGAGTGCGACCGGGCGTGCTGAGTGCTGTGTCGCGGGGTGCCGATGCGGCGATTTCTGAGGCTGTTTTTGGACGGCGTCTGGCATTTGCTCGCTGGGTGGCCAGTGCCGACAATCCACTGACGACTCGATCGATTGTCAACCGGTTGTGGGGCTGGCATTTTGGCCGTGCGATTGCGGCGAATCCGAATAACTTTGGCAGCACCGGTGGGCGTCCCGTGCATCCGGAGCTGCTGGACTGGCTGGCCGCGGAGCTGGTGGACAGTGGCTGGTCAGTGAAGTCGCTGCATCGTCAGATCATGTCGAGCCGGGCGTATCGCCGCAGTTCTCGGCCAGCGGATGCCGGGCTGGTGGCTCGGCTGGATCCGGAGCTGCGATATCTGAGCTGCTTTCCGGCTCGCCGGCTGACTGCGGAAGAGCTGCGGGATTCGATGCTGTCGGTGAGTGGTGAATTGAATCTGCAGGTGGGCGGAATTCCGAATCGACCGGAGCTGCATGCTGAGGTGGCTTTGCAGCCGCGGCAGGTGATGGGCAGTTTTGCGGCGGCGTGGGTTCCCAATCCGCTGCCAGCTCAGCGACATCGCAGGTCGCTTTATGCACTGCGACTGCGTGGGTTGCCGGACCCGAGTCTGGAAGTCTTCAATCTGCCGACTCCCGATTTTTCCTGCGAACGACGCGATTCCAGCACAGTGACGCCGCAGGTTTTTGTTCAGTTCAACAGTCAGAACTCGTGGTCCCGAAGTCTGGCGATGGCCAGTCGCGTACTGCGTGAGACGACAACTGAGGAGGCGGCGATGGATCGCTGTTTTCGGTTGGTGTTTGGCCGCCCCGCCGCGGCTGCTGAATTGCGATTGTGTCTGCAGCACTGGCATGAGCAGGTGGCAGTGCAGGGGGAGGCTGTGTTCAGCACGGCGGTTGCTCCGCAGGAGGTGATTCGGGATGCGGTGGAGGAAAATACGGGTGAGCGATTTCAGTTTACTGAGAAGCTGTACGGGATGGATCGTTTTGTGCCGGATCTGCGTGCCGAGGACTGCGACGCCCGTACGCGAGCCCTCGCTGATGTGTGTCTGGTGCTGTTGAATTCCAACGAGTTCGTCTATGTGCAATGACTGCTGCGTGGGGAGGCATTGAGGATGAGTGATGTTGGGTCGAGCTGTGCCGTGGGGCGTCGTCAGGTGGTCTGGAGCACTGCCGGGCTGCTGACCAGTCTGGCGTCATCGGCATTGCTGTCTGCTGAGGACTCGGTAGTCGGTGGAATGCCGGGGGGACCCCATTTCGGAAATGCTCGAGCGAAGAATGTCATTTTTCTGATGATGGAGGGTGGCCCCAGTCACCTTGACACGTTTGATCCGAAACCGGAGCTGTCGCGGCGGCATTTGCAGCAATTTGTGCGCAGTGGCCGTGAGAAGTCGGCCATGGAAGCCGGGCAGCGCTATTATGTTCGCAGTCCGTTTCGCTTTCGGCGGGTGGGGCAGAGCGGTGCGGATATGTCAGAAAACTGGCGATATCTGGCCGGGGTGGCGGACGAGTTGTGTTTCTTCCGCGGTTGCACTGTGGACAGTGTCAATCACCCGACAGCGATGTATCAGATGAACTGCGGGAACCGATTTGGCGGTGATCCGGGGCTGGGTGCGTGGATCTGTTATGGACTGGGTTCACTGAATCAGAATCTTCCCGGGTTTATCGTGTTGCCGGAAGTCAGTTACCCGCAGGGCGGTGCCGCCAACTGGGGAAACGGTTTTTTGCCGCCCCAGTATCAGGGAACGCCACTGCGTGCGCGGGGATCGGCAATTCCCGACCTTCATCCTCCTCGGGGCGTCACGCGGCTGGAGCAGCGAAAGAATCTGGATCTGCTGGCACGTTTGAATCAGGAGCATGCGGATCGGAATCCGGGAAACAGCGAACTGCAGGCACGTATGGCCGGTTATGAGCTGGCATTTCGCATGCAGGCGGAGGTTCCGGAGCTGCTGGATCTGTCCGGAGAGACACGTCAGGTGCTGGCGCAGTATGGCGTGGGTGAGCAGCCGACGGACGCTTTCGGTCGCAAATGCCTGGTGGCGCGACGGCTGGTCGAGCAGGGTGTCAGGTTTGTGCAGCTTTACAGCGGGTCATGGGACAGTCATGACTATATAGAACGAGCGCACGGGAATCTGATCGAGGCCACGGATCGGCCGATTGCCGGATTGATCGCCGATCTGCGGCAGCGCGGGCTGCTGGACAGTACTCTGGTGGTCTGGTGCGGCGAATTCGGCAGAACTCCGGACAACGGAGTTCGTCAGGGAACGGCCTACGGTCGCGACCACAATCCGAATGCAATGACGATCTGGCTGGCTGGTGGCGGATGCCGGGCCGGCAGCACGATTGGCGCCACGGATGAGCTGGGGATGGAGGCTGTGGAGTGCCGTGCGCACGTTCGGGATCTGCATGTGACACTGCTGCGTCTGCTGGGACTGGACGACAGTCGGCTGACGTATTATCACGCCGGGCGTTACAAGCAGCTCAGTCAGTTTGGCGGGAAGGTGATCGAGCCGTTGCTTGGCTGAACGAACATCAGTGCTGCGACCAGTGACAGATCATTTTGCGGCTGGTGGCTGTTCGCGTAGACTGCGGATCCGCAGCCTGCCTCTGTTCGAATGGAGTTCACAGCAATGCCCCTGACAAGCGAACAGATTACGAAGTTCTTCCGGGTTGCTCCGGGCAAGCCTGTTCGGCTGTCGGAACATCACACCGGCTGGGCTCAGACGCCAGAACTGGAGTCACTGGGCAGGGAAACGGTGCGGGAGCGGGCCGTTGAGATGCTGCAGTCCGAGCGGCATGAACTGTCCGAACGTCAGAATCTGCTGTACGCAGACAACCGTTATTCCCTGCTGATCATTTTTCAGGGTATGGATGCATCCGGCAAGGACGGTACGATTCGGCATGTGATGTCAGGCGTCAATCCTCAGGGGTGTCGTGTGACGAGTTTCAAGCACCCCAGTGCGGAGGAGCTGGATCACACGTTTTTGTGGCGTTATGCGAAGTGCCTGCCGGAGCGTGGCAGCATCGGGATTTTCAATCGTTCGTGGTACGAGGAGGTGCTGATTGTGCGAGTGCATCGCGCGGTGCTTGCCGATCAGCAGTTGCCACCGGGAAAACGCGGGAAAGCCTTCTGGAAGCAGCGGTTTGAGGATATTAATGCTTTTGAGCAGCACCTCGTTCGAAACGGTACTGTTGTCGTCAAGATTCTGCTGAATATCTCGAAGGCTGAGCAGAAGCAGCGGCTTCTGGAGCGGCTGAAACGGCCGGAAAAGAACTGGAAATTCAGCGCGAGTGATGTGGGTGAAAGGCGTTACTGGGATGACTACATGGAAGCGTATCAGGACGCGCTGGAGGCCACCAGCACGGAATTCGCCCCGTGGTATATTGTGCCGGCTGACCAGAAGTGGGTGGCTCGCAGTATCGTGGCCAGCATCGTTACGGATACGATCAGTCGGCTGGATCTGAGGTATCCCGAGCTGTCGCAGGCGCAGCAGGCGGAGTTCGCTGCGGCGCGCGAGGAGTTGCTGAACGAAGGGTGATTCTGATCAATTGGAACATCGGCGGTGTGACGGATTTGTCAGCCTGCGATTCAATGGAGAGAGATGATGCTGCGATTGCGCTGTATCGGATGTTTTCTGGTCACGTTTTCCGGCCTGCTGCCCGCATGCATGGCGGCTCCGCAGACGCCTGCCGGGGCTCCGGTGGTTCCTGTCGACCAGTACATCCGCGAGAACTACGTCAAGCAGGAACACATGATTCCGATGCGTGACGGAGTCAGGTTGTATACGGCTGTGTATCTGCCGAAGGCGACAGATCAGAAGTGGCCGATTCTGATCAAAAGGACTCCGTATTCCTGTGCCCCCTATGGTGCGGACAGGATGCCGGGTGCGCTGGGGCCCAGCGAGCATTTTGTGCGGGCGGGTTATATTTTTGTGAATCAGGACGTGCGTGGCCGTTTTCTTTCCGAGGGTCAGTTTGAGCAGGTGCGACCGCATCTGCCGGAGAAGCGTGGTGTGCAGGAGATTGATGAAAGCACGGACGCGTGGGACACGATCGAGTGGCTGACGAAGAACATTCCGGGCCACAACGGAAAGGTCGGGATGGCGGGGATTTCCTATCCCGGTTTCTATGCTTCGGCCGGGATGATTGATGCGCATCCGGCATTGGCGGCGGTTTCACCGCAGGCGCCGGTGGGTGACTGGTACTTCGACGATTTTCTGCATCATGGGGCATTCTTTCTGGCGCATGCATTTCGCTGGCTGAACAGTAATGCTCAGGAGCGTCGCGGTCCGACAACTGAGCGAACTGTGGCCAACAGTGTGCCGTCGCTTGATGGTTATCAGATGTTTCTGGATGCCGGTACGATCAGTGAGATCAATCGACGTTTTCTGAAGGATTCAGTGCCGTTCTGGAACGACATGATGGCTCATCCGAATCGGGATGAATTCTGGCAGCGGAGGGCGATTCTGCCGCACCTGAAGAATACGGCTCCGGCGGTGATGGTGGTGACTGGCTGGTTTGATGCTGAAGACCTGTATGGTTCGTTCAAGACGTATCAGTCGGTGGAGCGATTGAATCCGACGGTGAACAACGTGCTGGTGGTGGGGCCGTGGGTGCACGGTGGCTGGGCATCGACCGAGGGAGATCGGCTGGGTGCCGTCACGTTCGGTTCGAAGACGGGGCCTCATTATCGCGCTGAGATTGAGTTTCCATTCTTTGAAAAGTACCTGCGAGGGACAGCCGCAGCGGCGCCGGCGGAGGCCACTGTGTTCGAGACCGGTGGTAATCAGTGGAGGACATTCAGTCACTGGCCTCCTGCTGAATCCAAAGCTGCGCGTCTGCGTTTGCAGGCCGGTGGTCGACTGCTGCTGGAGTCCGCTGACGGCCAGCCATTGTCGGGCAGCGCTGTCAAAGATGTTCAGGGTGCCGCAGATTCCGGTTTTGATCAGTATGTCAGTGATCCGGCAAAGCCGGTACCGTATTCGGAAGCCATCACGAATCGGATGACGAACGAGTATATGACGGATGACCAGCGTTTTGCGGGACGACGGCCGGATGTGCTGGTGTATCAGACGGATGTCCTGACGGAGGACGTTGTGATGGCCGGTCCGCTGCTGGCGCAGTTTTCTGCGTCAACCAGCGGCAGCGACGCAGATTTTGTTGTGAAGCTGATTGATGTCTTTCCTGATGGTGCGGATGCAGCAAAGCTGCCGAATTATCAGATGATGGTTCGCAGCGAGGTACTGCGGGGGCGGTTTCGGAATTCCTACGAACACCCGGAGGCATTTGTTCCGGATCAGCCGGCTGCAATCAGTCTGGAGCTGCTGGACGTGCTGCACCGCTTTCAGAAGGGCCATCGGATCATGATTCAGATTCAAAGCACGTGGTTCCCGCTGGTGGATCGTAATCCGCAGAAGTTTGTGCCGAACATTTATTTTGCGAAGCCGGAAGATTTTCAGGCGGCCGTGCATCGGGTGTATCGCAGTGAGCAGCATCCGGCAACGATTTCGTTCGGGCTGGTGCCGTGACGAGGCGGCGCGGTCCGGCGTGTGTGCTTCGGCGAGGCCCGCTGTCCTGCGGCGGGCTGTTCTGTTTTATGCGGTCGCGGTATGCTGGCGATTCTTCAGCGGCGACATTCGTTGAGCTGCGGTGGTCTGTATGGCCGGTTCAGGCGCCCAAAATATGATCTGGCAGTGGCGACGATTTCTTCTGTGTCTGCTGTGGGGCTTTGCGGCTGGTGCCGTGGGTCGCGCAGAGGAGGCGGGGCCGGATCGGCCATTGCAGTCGCTGCTGACACAGCACTGTGTGGCCTGCCACGACGGTACAGAACCGGCTGGTGGTTTGCTGCTGCCTGTCTGGGATCCGCAGCAGGTACATCTGCAGCGGCAGGTTTGGGAGCGGGTGCTGCGCAGGCTGCAGAACGGCGATATGCCGCCGGCAGTGGAAGTTCAGCCTGAGCGGCGGTTGTATCAGGCGGCTACGTCAGAGCTGACCGATCATCTGGACGCTGTGTCGAGGCGGCAGCCGTTTCGGGGTCCCACAGAAACGCTCCGCCGATTGACTCGCACCGAATACCGCAATGCGATCCGAGACCTGCTGGCGGTGGAGATTGATGTGACGGCATTATTGCCGGCGGATGAGTCCAGTCAGGGGTTTGACAACATTACTGTCACGGGGCTCAGTCCGACGCTGCTGAACCGTTACATCGCTGCGGCTGAAAGGATCAGCCGGCTGGCTTTGGGGCGTCCGGAGCTCAGTCCGGGCGGAGAAACGTTCCGTGTTCCGGGCGACCTGACTCAGGATCGCATGCGTCCTGCCGGTGCACCACCGGGATCGCGTGGTGGGCTCGTGGTGGACTGGCACTTTCCGCGTTCGGGGACGTATCAGGTGCAGTTGCGACTGATGCGGGACCGCAATGATGAGATTGAGGGCCTGCGTGGTCGGCATCAGCTTGATGTTCTGCTGGATCGGAAGCGGATGCAGCGTTTTGTGATTGATCGTCCGCAGTCGGGGCAGGATGATCGTCAGGTCGACGCTGATCTGACGGCATCCGTGCAGGTGTCGGCCGGGCGTCATCGGCTGACTGCTGCGTTTGCGGACAGTGGCCGGTCGCTGCTGGAATCGGACAGGCAGCCGCTGAACGTGCACTTCAATTTTTATCGTCACCCGAGGCTGGGACCTGCGGTGGCTGAGCTGGTGATTTACGGCCCGGTGGGTGAGTCTGTGGCTGGTGATTCCGCAAGTCGTCGGCGGGTTTTGCAGCGGCTGCCGGGGGCTGCGGCCAGTGTCTCGGACTTGCAGGCCTGTGCGGCGGAATCCTTTCGTCCGTTACTGCGGCTGGCCTATCGTCGACCGGTAACGGATGAGGATCTGGCGATGCCACTGCAGCTTTTTCAGCAGGCCTGTTCAGAATCCGGGGATTATGAAGCCGGGATCGAGCGTGGTTTGGCGGGGATTCTGGCCAGTCCGCATTTTCTGTTTCGTGTGCAGCAGGCGGCAGACAGTCCGACGGTGGGGGCGACGGCTGATCTGGAGCTGGCGACTCGGATGTCATTTTTCCTGTGGAGCAGTCTGCCGGATGACGAGTTGCTGACGGTGGCTGAAAGCGGTCGATTGTCAGAGGTGGGCGAACTGCGTCAGCAGACTGCCCGCCTGCTGGCGGATGAGCGAGCAGTATCGCTGGCGGAGAATTTTGCGGACCAGTGGCTGTATCTGCGAAACCTGCAGGCGGCGGCACCTGATGCGCGGTTGTTTCCTGATGTCGACCAGAATCTGAAGGATGCGTTTCGGCGTGAGACGGAGCTGTTGTTTCTGGATGTGCTGCGGGATGACCGCAGTGTGCTGGAGCTGCTGCGTCCGTCATCGATCTGGCTGAATGAGCGACTGGCGCGGCATTATGGGATCCCCCATGTGCTGGGCAGTCATTTCCGCCGAGTGGATCCGGATCCTGCTGATCATCGTGGCGGGCTGCTGCGGCAGGGCAGTGTGCTGCTGGCCACCTCCTACGCGACTCGCACTTCCCCGGTGCTGCGAGGCAAGTGGGTGCTGGAGAACCTGCTGGGTGCACCGCCTCCGCCACCTCCGCCGGGCGTATCTGATCTGGCGGATAATACGGTGGCAGCCGGATTGTCTGTGCGTGAGCGGCTGGCAGCCCATCGTGAGCATGCGGCCTGTGCCATCTGTCACGACCGAATTGACCCGGTGGGTCTGGCGCTGGAGAATTTTGATGCCGTGGGTCGCTGGCGTACGCTGGAGTCTGAGCGTCCGGTGGTGGCTGACGGTGGCCTTGCCGGGGTGGGTGCCTTCACGGGTGTGGACGGTCTTGAGCAGGCGCTGCTGGCGCGTCCGGAGCTGTTTGTGCGGACACTGACAGAGAAGCTGCTGGTGTATGGTCTGGGGCGTGGACTGCAGCCGGAGGACGGTGCAGCGGTGCGGCAGATTGTGCGGCAGGCAGAGGCAGAGGGTTATCGTTTTTCGGCACTTGTGCAGGCGATTGTCGCCAGTACGGCGTTTCAGCACAGGCAGTGAGTGTAAGGCGGGTGTTGACCATGTTCAGAAAACATCTTCCGCGGCGAACTCTGCTGCGTGGCGCGGGCGTATCGCTGGGACTGCCGCTGCTGGATGCGATGGTACCGGCTTTGACGGCACAGCAGCGTACAGCGGCCGCGGAACAGCAGTTGCGGCGACTGGGTTTTGTGTACATTCCAATGGGTTGTGATCACAGCCGGTGGACTCCGGCTGCCCAGCCCGAGCTGCAGACGCTGACACCGATTCTGGAGCCGTTTGCTCCTGTTCGGCAGCAGATCTCCGTGGTCAGTGGTCTGGAGTTGCGGAATGCGTGGCCGGGGACTCATGCGACTTCGAACGCCTCGTTTCTGAGTGCTGCGCGGGCGAAGCGGACGGAGAGCAACGACTATTATCTGGGGACCACGGTCGATCAGCTGGCGGCGGCGACACTGGGGCGTGACACGGCACTGCCATCGCTGGAACTGTCAATGGACCTGATAGCGGCAGTTGGGCAGTGTGACAATGGTTATGCGTGCGTGTATCAGAACTGTCTGTCGTGGTCTTCTCCGACAACTCCGCTGCCGCCCGAGCCGCATCCGCGGATGGTGTTCGAGCAACTGTTCGGTGAAGGTGGTGGCTCAGAGGCTCGGCGGGCGGCGCTGCGGCGGCGGGCCAGTCTGCTGGATGCCGTGCGGGGTGAATTTCAACGGCTGAAGAAATCGCTGGGCCCGGCCGATCAGCAGCGGGTGGAGGAGTATCAGTCTGCAGTGCGGGACGTGGAGCGGCGAATTCAGCAGGCTGAGAGTGCGACGGCGGACGACCGGCTGCCGGATCTTGACCGACCTCGCGGCGTTCCCGCCCTCTACAGT
>CAITYU010000015.1 GCA_903896675.1 uncultured Planctomycetaceae bacterium | reverse complement strand
GGGGCTGGAGGATCCAGTGCAGCGGGAGCACCATGCGAACGTGACTCAGATGGATGCTGCTTTTGGTCGTCTGATGGAGGCGCTGGAGGGGGAGGGGCTGACTGAGAATACACTGGTGGTATTTACTTCGGACAATGGCCCTGAGGGCGACGGCGTGAAGACTCCGGGACGCGGATCGACGGGTGGTTTGCGTGGTCGCAAGCGGCATTTGTATGAGGGTGGGATCCGTGTGCCTGGGCTGGTGCGCTGGCCGGGTCGGGTGTCAGCTGGCGGGGTGAGTGCGGTGCCGGTGATTGGCAGTGATTTTTTTGCGACGCTGCTGGCTGCCGCTGGTGCAGCGGTGCCGGGTGATCGGGTGCTGGATGGCGTGAATGTGCTGCCTGTGCTGACGGGTTCAGCAGCGGAGGTGGTGCGACAGCGACCATTGTACTGGCGTCTGCTGATGGCTCCGCAGATGAAGTCTGCTGTGCGGGATGGTGACTGGAAGATGCTGGCGGACGAGCGACTGGAGAAGTTTGAGTTGTATAATCTGCGTGAGGATGAGCGTGAGACGACGGATTTGCGGGAACGGGAGCCGGAGACATTTGAGCGGCTGAAGGCGGTATTGGTGTCATTGACGGCGGAGGTGGATGCTGAGGGTCCGGACTGGTGGAGGACTCTGAGTCCGAATGGCGGTGGCCAGCCGAAGGCGAAGCAGGAGTCGGATGTGAAAAAGGGTCAGCGGCGGGCGAAGCAGCCGGCGGCAGCGGTTCCAGAGCAGCAGGGGGTGAAGTGATGCGAATGCGATTGATGACGCTGTGTGTGTGCAGGGTGCTGGTGGTGTTTCCGGGGTTGTTATGGGGTGCATACCCTGCGGAGGCTCAGCAGAAACCCTATGACGTTTTCCCGGCGGCAGAGGCGCCGTATTACCGGGTGCGTTATGAGGCTGCGACGGAGCCGGGAGGGTTGATTTTCCCGGTGAATTATGCGTTGTGGGTGCCACCGGGTGTGGAGCGGCTGCGTGGCGTGGTGGTGCATCAGCACGGTTGTGGTGAGGGATCCTGTCGTTCGGGTCTGACGGGTGCGTGGGATCTGCACTGGCAGGCACTGGCGAAGGCTCATGACTGTGCCTTACTGTCACCGGCGTATGAGCAGCCGGAGGGTGCGGACTGTCAGCGCTGGTGTGATCCGCGGAATGGATCGGCGGCGGCGTTTCTGAGGGGGTTGCGGGATCTTGGTGCGGCCAGTGGTCATCCGGAGTTGTCGGAGGTGCCGTGGGCGTTGTGGGGTCACAGTGGGGGTGGTCACTGGGCGGGAGGGATGGTGTTGTTGTATCCGGAGCGTGTTGCGGCAGCGTGGCTGCGTTCGGGTGTACCGTTGCTGCAGGCGGATCCAGGTCGTGCGGGTGTGAGGGCTCACGAGTTTCCGGAGGCGGCTCTGGGAGTACCGATGATGTGCAACCTGGGGACTCAGGAGGGCGTCACGGTGCAGGACGGTCGTTTTGCGAGTGTTTGGCCGGCGAACGAGACCTTTTTTCGGGCGGTGCGTGGTCGCGGCGGGTTGATTGCGGTGGCGGTGGATCCGCTTTCGAGTCATGACTGTGGGAATCAGCGTTATCTGGCCATTCCGTGGCTGGACGAGTGTTTGAAGCGGCGGTTGCCGTCGGCGGGGTCCGGGGGTTTTGAGTTGCGTCAGGTGTCGCTGGAGGATGCGTGGCTGGCCCCGATTTCGGGTGGCGTGGCAGTATCAGCGGCGGGTTTTGCGGGGCCGGTGCATGAGCTGGGCTGGTTACCGGGCGAGTTGACAGCGCGGCGCTGGGAGCAGTATGTGCGGGATACTCGGGTGGCTGATCTGACTCCGCCGCCGCAGCCGGTGAATCTGCGGGTCCAGGGGAACGAGCTGACGTGGGAATGCGAAGCGGATCCGGAGAGCGGTTTAGCGGGGTTTGTGATCGAGCGGGATGGCAGGGAGTTAGCGCGTGTGCCGGAGCAGGGTAAGAATCCGTTTGGTCGTGTGCTGTTCCAGAATCTGCAGTACAGTGATACTCCGACACTGCCACTGGTGGAGATGCGATATGTGGATGTCACGGCGGAGTCGGGGAAGTCGTATGAGTATCGTGTGCGGGCTTTGAATACGGCTGGGCTGTAACGGCGGGTGATATTGCCGGTGTGCTGCGGTTTGTGTTTTTTTTGTGAGGGAGGTCAGCGGTATGCGACATGCGATTGTGGCATTGTTTTTGGCGCTGGGTTGTCTGGGTTTATCGTGGCGGACGGGAGCGGGGGAGAGTGGTGGTGGGCAGTCGGTGGGAGCAGTATTGCGGGACGAGGTGCGACCTGAGCAGTTGCTGGGTGCGGCCAGTTTTCTGGCTGCTCGATATGATGGTGCTGATGCGCACATGCTGGAGATCAAACAGACGGCTGACTGGCGTGCTCTGGAAGAGACCCAGTTGATGGCTCGGGTGCTGGATCTGGTGCAGATGGTGGCGACGGCATCGAGTGAGCAGACGGGGATTGTGGTGCGGCAGTTGCTGGATCATATTCGTCGGAAGGGTCTGACGGCTGCTGTGGCGCTGGGTGGTGAGGATGCTGGTCTTCCGGTGCTGGGGGTGGTGCTGCACGAGGCGGGCCGGTATGGATCGCTGGTGGCATCGCTGTTGCGGGAGCTGCCTGAGAGTACTGTGGGAGACGTGGGTGAGGCGGAGCTGCTGGCGGGTCGGAAGGCGTATGTACTGCGGAGTCCGGGCGGATTGGAGCTGACGTGGTGGGATGAGGGCGGTCATCTGGCGATAGGAGTGGGTACGGGAGCGTGGCAGTGGATGCTGGCGGCTCGTGTGGGAGACATTGAGTCACTGGACAGGAGTCCGATGTGGGCGGGACTGCGTTCGGTGGAGGGATTTGAGACGACCAGTTTCGGCTGGTTTGATGTGGACAGTCTGGTGCAGCGGTTTGGGGCGCAGCAGTTGCCGCCGTTTGCTTCGGGTACATCGCTGACGGTGCAGCAGTTTCTGCGGCAGTTGGGTATTACGGGTTTGCGGAGTGTGACGATGCAGACGGGATTTCGCGGTGCAGCGACCTGGTCTGAGACTCGCGTCAACGGCAGTGTGGACCCTGGAGTGCTGCAGCGATATCTGAAGCCGACGGTTTTGAAGCTGGACGAGTTGCCGCCGCTGCCACAGAAGGTTTCGGGATTTTCGGCGGCGAAGCTGAATCTGGCAGGTTTGATGGATGCGTCGATGGCGATGGGAGTGCGTCTGCAGGGGGTGATGGGTGATGATCCTCTGATTGGAACGGATGGAGCGTTTAACTGGCTGCAGTCATTTGTGGGCGGGTATACTCTGAGGCAGTTTCTGGGTGGTTTGGGGGACGTGTGGTGTGAGTACAATGATCCGCAGCCGATGGTGGTACCGGTGGGTTATTCGCCGGTGCTGGCGGTGAGTGTGCGAGATCAGGAGGCGGTGGCTGCGGGATTGTATCGTCTGGAGTCTTTGCTGCAGGGTGTGCTGGCCGGAGCCGGCGTTGTGACTCTGGAGAGGGCACAGAAGGGCGACCGCAGTTACTGGACATTGAAGTCTGAGGAGTTACCGGTAGCACCGACGCTGATGCTGACGAAGAGCTGGCTGGCGATTGCTGTGAATCCCCCGGCACTGGAGGGGCTGGTTCTGCGTGAGGCAGGCGAGCAGGGGCGTTGGGTGCCTGACGAGCTGGTGCAGGGGGCATTGTCGGAGCTGCCGGGTGAGTTTGGTTCGATATCGGTCTCTGATCCGGTGCCCACGTATCGGCAGATGTTTGAGACATTGCCGATGGCATTGCTGGTGTTGAATTCGCAGGTGTTGCCGAATCTGGGTGAGGGCCTTGAGTTGCCGTTTGGTCTGGAGGACATGCCGGCGGCTGAGTCGGTACTGGAGCCGATGTTTCCGAACGTGTCGGTTGGTTATGCGACTGAGGGTGGCTATGCGTGGAAGACTCGTCAGAGCGTTCCGGGGACACCGGTGGGCAATCTGTCGGCTGGTGCGGTTGGTGGAGTGCTGGTGGCATTGTTATTGCCGGCGGTACAGCAGGCGCGTGAGGCAGCTCGGCGGACGCAGTCGAAGAACAATCTGAGGACGATTGGGGTGGCGCTGCACAACTACCATGATGTCTTCGGCCACTTCCCTCGTGGTACTCCGGAGCAGCCTGACAGACCAGTGGAGGAGCGTCTGAGCTGGGCGTATGAGCTGTTGCCGTATCTGGAGGAGGCAGTGGCGTATGAGGGTGCTGATCGTGAGCAGGGCTGGGCAGGGCAGGGGAATGCGGAACTGATCGGAAAGAAGTTCGATGTGTTTCGCAATCCATCGCAGCCTGGTCAGCGTGAGTATGAGTCAGCGGGCGATTATGTGGCGATTGCGGGAGTGGGGGCGAATGCTGCGGAGCTGCCGGACAATGACCTGAAGGCTGGTATCTTTGGTTATGATCGGAAGACGTCATTTCGTTCCGTGACTGACGGGACATCGAATACGATGATGGTGGCAGATTCTTCGCAGCCGAACGTGTCGATGTTTGCGGGCGGTAAGCCGACGGTACGCGGATTCAGTCAGCAGCCGTATCTGAATGGTCCTGACGGGATTGGTTCACCGCATCCGGGGATTGTGCATGTGCTGATGGCGGACGGTTCTGTGCGTGCTCTGGCGGTGGAAACGGATCCGCAGATTATTGAGGCGCTGGCGACGAAGGCTGGCGGCGAGGTGGTTGGGGACTTTTGAGCTGTGTTGTGTGTTGTGTGATGACTGAGCGGGCCGGGCACGAGTGTGTCCGGCCTGCTGTGTTCAGGGAGCGGAGTCGAGGGCAGTTTGCAGGAGGCTGTTCCAGATTTTGTAGCCATTGTCATTGAGGTGCAGGTCATCATCGGCGAGCAGATCTTTGCTGGGTTCACCTTTGGCATTCAGTCCGGCGGGCCAGGTATCGACGAAGACTGCGAGGGGGTGAGAACTGCAGAGTTCGCTGACGAGTTGATTGGTTTTGATGGCTTGATCGCGAATTGCCCAGCGTTTGATGCTGGGTTTGATGCCGAGGAATACGACTTTGCGGCAGCCGGGCAGTTGCTGAGCTTTTTGGAGAAACAGCTGGAAGTCGTTGAGGACGGTTGCGGGTGATTTGCCGGCGCTGAGGTCGTTGTCACCGGCGTAGAGCACGATGGTGTGTGGTTTGGCGGGTGTGACGAGTCGTTCGAAGAAGTGGACGGAATCGGCCAGTTGTGAGCCACCGAAGCCGTGGTTGACGGCATTGAGGCTGGGGAAGGACTGGCTGATTTTCCAGCGGCGGATGGTGGAGCTGCCGATGAAGACGAAATCGGCAGTGGCAGGAGAGCGTTTGGTGAGGGCTTGTTCGAGCTTCCGGACATCGGGTTCCCAGCGTTCCGGAGATTTTTTTTCGGGGGTGGATTTTTCGTCGAGGTGTGTGGTGCTGGCGGCAGTGAGCGGGCTGGGGTATTGCAGCAGGGTGGTGAGCAGGAGTGAGAGAGTGGTGAGGGCAGTGAGCAGGTGCAGTTTGCGGTGTCGTGGGGTGTTGTGCATATTGATGACTCTGGCGGTGGTGGTGTGTCGGGAAATTGTGGAATGGTGCAGTTGTGGATGTGGGCACGTGCGGGGTGAGATGTTAAAGAGTGGGGGTGTTGAAAATCCAGTGATGTGAAGTTGTGTGATGGTGTTGCAGGTGGTGTGGGCTGTGGCGGGAGAGAGTGATGCGGATTGTGCTGATGGGAACGGGTGAGTTTGCCCTGCCGGCGTTTCGGGCGGTGCTGGGTTCGGCGCATCAGGTGGTTGGCGTGGTGACTCAGCCGGACAAAGTGGGTCGTGGTCATCATCAGCATGTGAACGTGGTGAAGGCGCTGGGTGAGTCTGCGGGAGTCCGAGTGTTGCAGCCGGAGCGAGTCAATCGGGCGGAGGTCCTGGAGGAGTTGCGTGGTTTTGGGGCGGATGTGTTTCTGGTGGCTTCGTATGGTCAGATACTGAAGCCGGAGTTGCTGTCGATTCCTCGACTGGGCGCCTTCAACCTGCATGGATCGCTGCTGCCGAAGTATCGCGGAGCGGCTCCGGTGCAGTATGCGATCCGGGAGGGGGAGCGGACGACGGGGGTGACAATTTTTCAGATTGAGCCGGCGCTGGATTCCGGTCCGATGGTGGGGAAGGTGGAGACGGAGATTGGTGAGGAGGAGACAGCGGGAGAGTTGATGCTGCGACTGGGGGAGTTGTGTGTGCCATTGACGCTGGAGGTACTGGATCAGCTGGAGTGTGGTTCAGCGAGGTTTGAGGTGCAGGATCCGGCGGGTGTGGTGCTGGCACCGAAGATCCCGCGGGAGGCGGGTCAGTTGGATTTTCGGCAGAGTGTATGGCGGATTGACTGTCAGCTGCGGGCATTGCAGCCGTGGCCGAAGTGCAGTGCGGTGTTGCTGCGAGCGGGGCAGCCGCCGTTGCGGTGTCTGTTGTTGCTGGGGAAGCGGTGGCGTGGTGAGGAAGTGGCGGGTGTTGGCGAGGAGGTATTGGCGGGTGCAGTGCGGGTGATTGGGGGTCGACCGGTGGTGCGTTGCGGAGATGGTTGGCTGGAGTTATTGCGTGTGCAGCCGGAGGGTCGGAAGGTGATGGACGGTCGTTCGTTTGTGAACGGGACGGCGGGTTTAGCGGGTGCGATGTTTGGGGATGCGGCTCAGATTTCGTGAGAACCGGCGGTGGAAACGCGGTGATTTTCAGGAATGGTACGCAACTTGCGGGGTTTGAGTCGGCTTTTTCTCTGGCGTGTGCATTTTGGTGTAAGTCTATTGCTGGCAATAGTTTGCCGCTGTGTGCTCAGGTCGTTAGGGGGTCGTCGTGGTGTTTGTGGTGGGTAGCAATCTGAGGTTTGGGTTGAGTTATTGGGGATTCTTCCTGCTGAAGCTCGTCCACTTTTGCCAATTTCCCATCACAGCGCAGTAAACCCCGAATTTTACCGTTAGAATTCACGATTTGAGGCACTGGGTTGTGTTTGTTGCGTGGGTGGGATTTGTGACGAATTGTGGGTGCCGTGAACCCGTGTTGAGCGAGTGAATTTTCATGACCGCTGAGACTGCTCGAGAAGTTGTAATTACGGGTATCGGTGTCTTTTCTCCGATTGGCATCGGTCGCAGTGCATTCTGGGCGGGTTTGTCTGAGGGCCGTTGTGGTCTGAAGCGGATCCAGCATGCGTCGTGGGTGGCTGCGCCGGGTTGCATAGGCGGCGAGGTCAGTGACTTCAACGACGATACGGCGAAGAAGGAGCACCTGAAGACTTTGCGTAAGAGTCTGAAGGTGATGTGTCGTGAGATTCAGATGGGAGTGGCATCGGCATTGCAGGCGATGGACGATGCGGGTTTGGCTGTGGGCAGTGTGCCGGCGAATCGGATTGGCTGTGATTTTGGTGCCAATCTGATGAGCAGTCCTCCTGAGGTCATTCTGGAGGGTGCGCTTCGTTCCAGGACTCAGCGGACCGGCAATCTGGCGTTTGATTTTGATCAGTGGGGTGAGGTTGGGATGCCGGGGCTGGAGCCGTTGTGGCTTCTGAAGTATTTGCCGAACATGCCTGGCTGTCACATTGGGATCGCCCTGGAGGCTCATGGTCCGAACAATTCGATTACGCATGACGAGGCGTCTGGTGGTCTGGTGCTGGGCGAGGCGTGCAATGCGATACGTCGGAATCGAGCGGACGTGATGGTGGCTGGCGTTACGGGGACTCGTCTGCACACAGTGAAGGCCTGTCAGTCTGCGCGACTGGATCAACTGGCAGACGGTCCGGCCGAGCAGCGGTTGCGTCCATTTGATCGGGAGCGTCGTGGCGAGGCATTGGCAGAGGCGGCCTGCAGTCTGATTCTGGAATCGCGTGCTCACGCTGAGGCTCGCGGGGCAAGGATTCTGGGTACAGTTCTGGCGTGTGGAGCCAGTGCGGTAGCGGGTCGGGATGGTGTAGCGGACGAGGCTGAGGCTGTGTATCTGGCTGGCAGGGCGGCCCTGGATCGAGCGGGTGTATCGGCAGCGGAACTGGGTCATGTGAATGCCTGTGCTGCAGGTAATCCGCAGCGTGATCGTTATGAGGCATTGGGGCTGCGTAAGCTGCTGGGTGCAGCGGCGGACAGTGTGCCGGTGACAGCGATCAAGAGTTACATCGGCAGTTCGGGCAGTGGTGCATCGCTGGTAGAGCTGGCGGCGTCGTTATTGTCTCTGCGTGAGGGTCACATCGTACCGACGTTGAATTATTCGCTGGCGGACGAGGTTGCTCCATTGAACGTGGTGCATGGTGTGGCAGCGAAGGCATCCAGTGGTTTATTTCTGAAAACCAGTGTGACTCGCATGGGCCAGGCCAGTGCTGTGGTGGTGCGGGTCTGATTCTGACCGGGTGGCAAAATGACTGCGGCTGGTTCGGGTGGTACCGGGGATGCGTTGTCGAAATTGCGGATCCGGCGTGACGAGCCGGTACGGGGTGGTGGCTGGCTGGGTCGATTTGTGCGACTGCTGGTGACTGTGGCGGTGTTGTCGCTGCTGGCTGGTGCTGCGTGGGTGTTGTGGCGATCGCCGGGGATGTTGGCGGATGCGGACCGGCTGATGGAGTCGGTGCGATCGAAGCTGGAAGTGCGGGTGGTGCTGGCCAGTGTGGAGGAGGGTCGTTCTGCGGACGCGACGGTGGTTGCGACCGGCTATCTGCAGTCTCGTCAGCAGGCCCGCATTGGTGCTCGAGCGACGGGCCGGATTGAGGCGGTGCTGGTGGAGGAGGGGGTGCGTGTCGCTGCGAATGACGTGCTGGCAATTCTGGAGCATGCGGATCTGGATGCTTCATTAGCGGCGGCGAGGGCATCTGCGGCTCGATGTCGCAGTGAATTGCTGGAGCAGGACGTGTTGATTGCGAGGAATCAGCGGGACCTGCAGCGTGCTGAGAAGCTGCTGGCTGGCCGCACGATGACTCAGGCGGAATTCGACACGGAGAAATTCGAGTATGACGCGGCGGTAGCTCGGCGAGAATCACTGCAGGCTGCGTTGCAGCTTGCCGAGGCTCGGGTGCAGGAGGCTGAGCAGTTGCGGGAGAACATGTTCGTGAGGGCTCCTTTTGCCGGTACTGTGATATCGAAGGATGCGGAGCTGGGTGAGTCGATCATGCCTGGGGGGATGGGCGAGGCTTCGGGGCGTGGTTCGGTGGTCACGATAGCTGATCTGGAGCATCTGGAGGTGGACTGTGACGTGAAGGAGGACTTTATCAGTCGGGTGCAGCAGGGTCAGTCGGCGGAGGTGGCGGTGGATGCGGTTCCGGGTCGTCGATATCGTGGTCGGGTGCGGAAGGTGATCCCGATGGGCGACCGTGCTCGAGCGACAGTCAAGGTGCGTGTAGCGCTGGAGGATGCCGATGAGAAGCTGTTTCCGGAGATGAGCAGTACGGTGTATTTTCTGCCGGGGGATGTGGCTGTTGGTGGTGGTGTGGTGGCAGGTGGTGTGCAGGAATCTGATGAAGTTGGTGGGCGGCGGATTTTCTGTCCGAACGACGCTTTGCAGACGACGGGCGGTGAAGTGTGGGTCTGGGTGGTGGGAGCGGAGGATCGTTTGAAGCGTGTGGTGGTGCAGTTGGGAGAGAAGAAGGAGGGTCGGACGGAGATTGTGAATGGTCTGGCTGGTGGTGAGCGTCTGGTGGCCGGCAGTTCTGCGGAATATCGAGACGGTCTGGCGGTGAAGGTACTGCAGTGACGTGTGGTTGTGGCGGGGCGAGAGTACTGTTGATGTGGTTGCGTGTGTGAGGGGGACGAACAGTGAGCGGATCAGGCGGTGAGCGGCTGGTGGTGGTGCGGAATGTGAGCAAGGAGTTTCGTCGGGACCAGTTGGTGATTCCGGTTCTGAACGGGATGAATCTGGAGCTGGAGGCGGGTGGTTATCTGGCGTTGATGGGTCCATCGGGTTCCGGGAAGACGACGTTGTTGAATCTGATTGCTGGTCTGGATCGGCCGACATCGGGCGAGGTGATTGTGTGTGGGCAGGATCTGTCGCGTTCCACGGAGGGTGAGCTGTCGAGGTGGCGAGCGCGTTACATTGGGTTTATTTTTCAGATGTACAATCTGATTCCTGTGCTGACGGCCTACGAGAATGTGGAGTTGCCGTTGACTTTGACATCTCTGAGTCGGCGTGAGCGTGACGAGCATGTGAAGGCGGCGCTGGAGGTGGTGGGGCTGTCGGAGCGGATGGATCATTATCCGCGGCAGTTATCGGGTGGTCAGGAGCAGCGTGTCGCGATTGCTCGAGCGATTGTCACGGATCCGTCGCTGCTGGTGGCTGACGAGCCGACGGGTGATCTGGATGCGAAGTCAGCGGGAGAGATTCTGGATCTGATGCAGCGTCTGAACACGGAGTTTCAGAAGACGATTGTGATGGTGACTCATGATCCGGGTGCTGCAGCGCGAGCGAAGCGGGTGCTGCATCTGGAGAAGGGCGTGCTGGTATCGGATTCTGCGGTGTCTGGTGTGCGGGGGGCGGTGTGATGCATACGCTGAAGTACATCTGGAGGAACATGCGGCGGAATGCGGTGCGAAGTCTGCTGACGGTATTGTCGGTGGGTTTCAGTCTGGCGTTGATGACAGTGCTGTATGGTTTTCTGGCATCTCAGGACACGTATCGCGACGCGGCATCGCAGGCCAGTCGTGTGGTGGTGATGAACATTCAGGGATTCAGTGGTCGGCTGCCGATTTCTGCACTGGATGACGTGCGTGGTATGGAGCATGTGGCGGCGGCGGTGCCGTTATCGTGGTATGGTGGATCGTATCAGGACGAGCAGATGCCATTTGCTCAGTTTGCGACGGATCCGGAGCAGTTGTTTGAGGTATGGCCAGAGTATTCTCTGCCGGCGGAGCAGCTGGAGGCGTGGAAGCAGAACCGTCAGGGGTGTGTGATTGACCGGCGGATAGCGGAGCGTCGGGGCTGGAAGGTGGGCGATCGAATTCCATTGAAGGGCAATCTGTATCCGTTTGATCTGGATCTGCAGATCTGCGGGATCTTTGATTCTCCGAAGAATACGGATTCGGTGTATTTTCACTGGAGTTATCTGAACGAGGGTCTGCGTCAGCAGAATTTTGCGGTGCTGGACAATGCGGGAACGATTTTTCTGCGTGTGGATGCATCGTCGCAGATCCCTGGGGTGATAGCGGGGGTGGACGATCGTTTTGGCAGCTCGGAGACCCCAACGCGATCTCAGACGGAGGCCGCATTTGCGCAGATGTTTGTGGACATGCTGGGCAACGTGCAGGTATTGATTCGGAACATCGGACTGGCGGTGGTATTTTCGCTGTCGCTGGTGACGGCCAATTCGATGGCGATGGCGATGCGTGAGCGAGTGACGGAGATTGCGGTGCTGAAGGCGATTGGTTTCAGTCGGGGTCGGATCCTTGGCATGGTGCTGGGTGAGGCCTGTCTGACATCGATCAGCGGAGGGTTGCTGGGCACAGCGATTGGGTGTTTGTTTCTGCAGGGCATGAATCAGATTCTGCCGCAGTTTTTTCCGTTTACGGTTTCGGAGATGCTGGGGCCGTGGGTCAGTTACGGGCTTTTGGCGGCGATGTTTCTGGGATTTGTGAGCGGGATTGTTCCTGCGGTGCGAGCGGCGCGGATGTCTGTAGTGGACGGACTGCGTCGGATTGCCTGAGGAGTCTGTCTGCGAGTGGTTGTGTGCAGATTGCTGACTGCTGATGGGGTGTGTGATGATTCCGGCGAAATACAATGTTCGTAATCTGCGTGTCCGCTGGATGACGACTCTGATGACCGTGCTCAGTACGGGTCTGGTTGTATGGGCATCGGTATTGTGTTTCGGTCTGACTGACGGGTTGCGGTATGCGCTGCAGGTGACGGGTCACGAGCTGGATCTGATTGTATTGAGGAAGGGTTCGGCGGACGAGATCGGGAGTGGTCTTGAGCAGAAGGTGGCTCGCGAGGTTTCCACTTTGTCGGGTATTGCGAAGGACGGCGAGGGTCGTCCGATGTGTTCGGTGGAGTTTGTGACGATTCTGACGAAGCCGCGTCGGAACAATGGTGGTACGGTGAATCTGATCGTGCGTGGGTTGGAGGATGTGGGTCGGGAGCTGCGACCGGATTTTCGGATCGTGGAGGGTCGTGATCTGGAACCTGGTAAGTTTGAGGCGATCACCAGTCGCAGCATGGCGGCGCGGTTTGAGAATCTGGCGATTGGCGAGAAGCTGGAGGTGAACCGTCAGTTTTTCGAGGTTGTGGGGTATTTTGAGGCGTCGGGGAGTGCTGCGGAATCGGAGGTCTGGACGGACCTGCGGGATCTGGGACTGGCGCGGAAGTCGCCGGCGGCGGTCAGTTCGGTGTGTCTGCGAGCGGAGAGTGGCGGGCAGCGAGACGACCTGCAGCGGCTGCTGCAGGATGACAAGCGATTTCAGATGAAGGCGATCTCTGAGAAGCAGTATTTTGAGGACCAGATGAATCAGTCGAATGCGATTCAGTACATTGGTTATATCATTGCGGGCTTTTTGATTTTTGGTGCGATGTTTGCGGCGGCGAATACAATGTTTGCGGCGGTCGCCAGTCGGGCTCGTGAGATCGGAACGCTGCGGGCCCTTGGTTTTTCCCGTTCTGCGATTCTGTCGTCGTTTTTGTTTGAAGCGATTCTGTTGTGTCTGCTGGGCGGGCTGCTGGGTTGTGTGGCGACTTTGCCTTTCAACGGTTTGTCAACGGGCACGATCAATCAGTTCAGTGAGATCACATTTTCCTTCCGCTTCGGGCCTCGCGTACTGGCTCAGGGTGTGCTGCTGGCGGTATCGATGGGTTTGCTGGGTGGAATTCTGCCGGCGATTCGGGCGGTTCGTCTGAACATAGTGACGGCCCTGCGTGAGCGCTGAGTTTGTGGCGTTCTGTGAACGAGTCCGCACAGGCTGCAGGATCAGCATGGGCTTATACAGGCCACAGCAGAATTCCCCGATCCTGCATTTTTCTGCCGATCGGGAAGGCGCAGGGGAGCCCGTTTGGTTAATTTCCTCAGTCTTAAGAACTGATTGCACTTGAGGCCAGTCGAAAAAATTCGCAGAATCTTAGCAGAGTGCCGAAGTTTCCTGATTTAAGTCAGCGAGGGGCAGCGAATGTCAGACCTGCAGACCAGCCTGCTGCTGATGACGGCGCTGAGTGCGGCGTTTGCTGTGCTGGGGGTGGTGTTGCAGGGTTTGCGTGGCGGGCGGCCATTGGCTGTGGCCCTGATTTCGATGACTGTGCTGATGTTTGTGTATGTTGTGCTGGTGTGGGACAGTCCCCTGATTGTGCGGCTGCTGCCATTTTCCGGTGCGATTATTCTGGGCAACTGGCTGCCGCTGGTGGGCGCATTTTACTCGGGAGTGTGTTTCCGGGCGACCGGTGTACCGAGGGTTCGCCGAGTGCTGCTTTCCACAGCATTGCTCGGCCTGTGTCTGTATTCGCTGGCCAGTCCACTGCTGGGGCGACCTCCGGCATGTGCTCGGGTGGAATACGAGCGGGTGATGGAATTTCAGACGACGGATTCGACCTGTTCGGCGGCCTGCGCGGCCAGTCTGCTGCGGATGCATCAGATTGATGCAACGGAGCGAGAGATGGCGGAGCTCTGCCTGACTCGCGAGGGGACTCACTGGCTGGGTCTGTATCGTGGTTTAAAGCTGAAGACTGCCGGAACGGAATGGGACGTTGTGGTGGAGAATGTTTCCGGACAGGAGCTGTTGCGACGTGGCAGTGAGTCTGGTGTGTTGTCACTGACATTTCATGGTCGTGCCACGAACCGTGTGTTTGAGACGGATTTTCAGATGCAGTCCGGGCATTCGGTGGTGTGTCTGGGGCCGGGGGATCGAGGCAGGCTTGAGGTGTTTGATCCGTCTCCGGACTATGGTTTTGAGAGTTGGGACTGGAGGCAGCTGGGTCAGGTGGACTCGGCGATTCTGGTGCGTCTGGTGCCGAGGTCCGGTAAGTCAGCATTTCAGATTCCAGACCCGCGGACGCTTCAGGACCACAATATGGTTTACTGGGAGCGGCGTCGTTAGCGGCAGTATCGATTTGGATTGGGTGGTACTGCGCTGCATGGGATTGAGCGCATAAAAAAGGGGCTCAACGCGGAATCAAGTGCGTGGTGTGAGGAAGTGTTTTCAGCGCGAATGACACCACTTGCAGAGGCATCCAAAGGCGAGCCTTTTGGCGGGTGCCAGCGGTGTGTTGTGTTGATGGCGGTCATCGAACTGGTGCTGGGTGGTTCCGGTTGGGAGGGTGGGGCTTCCGGCGAGCCGCGGGATTCTGTTTCGGGAGGGCGAGGCTCCTGCCAAGCCGCGGGATTCAGTGGCCTGACAGGTTTTCGGCTCAGCAGGAGCTTCGCCGTCCCAGGGGAAGAAACCCCTGACGCCGGAAACCCCTGTTTTCGGGGTCGTCTTGATTCTGCGTGGACCACTTTTTGTCAACACCTGTGGCAATGCAAGTGGCAGTTGCGCGCAGGATTTGGCGTTGATGCTTTTTTTCACCACGGAAGAACACGGAATGACACGGAAAATCGCAAGGGGTGTTGGGGCTGGGGGAGTTTTCAACCACGAATGACACGAATGAAGGCGGAGATGTTTTGGGGGATTTGAATCTCGCAAGACGCGAAAAGTTTTCAGTGGTCAGTGGTCAGTGGTCAGTGGTCAGTGGTCAGTGGTCAGTGGTCAGTGGTCAGTGGT
>CAITYU010000014.1 GCA_903896675.1 uncultured Planctomycetaceae bacterium | reverse complement strand
TCGGCGGCCATCGAAGATGGCAAGATGACACTGATGGGTTTTGCACCGGAGGGGGCTGCGTTTGAGTTGTATCTGAATGCCGGTCGTGCCGGGCAGCAGTTCGGCGATGGTGTCACTCCACTGCTGTCCTTCGAGGAAGGGTCTGCTGCGGACCTGGATTCGACGACGGCCACTTACGGTCCGATCGAGCGCGGGGTGACAGTTTCTGACGCTGCCATCATGCAGAACCGCTTCAAGTTTACCTTTAATCTTCCGGCAGGGCTGACCAGTGGTGTGCAGATGACGGGCCTGATGACGGGGCCGGTGTCTGAGTTTTCACCACTGATTCTGGCGGGTGAGCAGGGATCTGCTGTACCGCCGGAAATCAGTCTGGATCTGGCAACCGGTACTGTGAACCTGAATGAAGGCGACAGGCTTTCCGTCGCCGGATCCTTCTACGATCCGGACTCACGTGCCTGGACCGGTACGGTGAACTACGGTGATGGCAGCGGTGTGCAGCCACTGGCATTGTCCAGTTCACGAGAATTTGAGCTGACTCATACTTATACGACGCCGGGGACGTGGACGGTCACAGTCGAGATTGTGGACAACGGTCTGGCGGTTGGGACGAAGACATTTACGGTGACGGTGGCCAATCTTGCACCGGTTGTGGACTTCGGTGGTTTCTCGCTGACGAAGACAGTCGTCGAAGGTGGAACGGCGACTTTGGCGGGCAGCTTTACCGACGGTGATGGGACGCACGTTGTGCAGGTTACATGGGGAGATGGTGGCACCAGCACAGTGAATCTCGCCAGCGGTGTCTACAGTTTTTCGGCCACTCACGTTTATGCGGATGACTCGAACTCTGCCGGAACCGTCACCGCAACTGACGTCTACGCCATCAGCGTGACGGTACGGGATGCCGTCAGTGCCTCAGGAACGGACAGTCCAGCCGGTCTGTTTCAGGTGGAAGTGAATAATCAGAAACCGACGGTGGGGGCCGTCAATTTCGGCGGCGTGGCTGTCGGGGCGGGCGGGACGGTCAGCGTGAATGAGGGATCGCCGCTGGTTGTGTCCGGAGTGTTCACCGATCCGGGACTGCTGGACGTGCATACGGTCCGGCTGGACTGGGGTGATGGAACAAGAACGGACGTGACGCTGCCTGTGGGCGATCGCGTGTTTGGCAGTCAGTCCGCATTTGCTCATGCCTATGCCAACGATTCCAGCAGTGGTCCCTATGTGCTGACGATGGAGTTCTGGGATGACGATCAACCGGCTGAGCCGACGCGGCTGACATGGAATATCAATGTGGCGGATGTCAGTGCTTCGGGGGTGACGGTTTCTGCGTTGCCGGCTACGGTCAATGAGATGCAGTCAGTACAGATCAGCGGCAGCTTCGTGGATCCGGGAACCGGTGATGCGCATCAGGTGCGTGTGATCTGGGGCGATGGTTCGCCGGATTCCGTTTTGAATCTTGCGCCGGGAGTACTGACATTTGGTGGTTCCGGTCTGACGCATGCCTATGCGGACAACACAGCAGCAGGAACGTCATACACTGTGCAGGTGCTGGTTACGGACCTTGCCGATGCTGCGGCGCAGGGCAGCGGCAGTGCGTCCGTGCTGGTGCGGAATGTTGCGCCGACGATGGTGGGTTCGCTGACGGTGACGCGTGCTGATGGCACTGTGGGGGCTGTCAATGAAGGCGATGTGGTGATTGTGACGGGGGCCTTTGCTGATGTTTCTCCGGTGGATCGGCATCGCGT
>CAITYU010000013.1 GCA_903896675.1 uncultured Planctomycetaceae bacterium | reverse complement strand
CTGAAAACTGAAAACTGAAAACTGAAAACTGAAAACTGACCACTGACCACTGACCACTGACCACTGACCACTGACCACTGACCACTGACCACTGACCACTGACCACTGACCACTGACCACTGACCACTGACCACTGACCACTGACCACCGAAAACCGACGAACGTCGTGGCGGTCATCGTCCGGTTGCGATAGAATTCAGCCGTTCAATTCCTGGAACACTTGCCGCTTCGGGCCCAGAAAGCGTCTGTTGTCATGACCAATCGCACTGTCACATCGACATCAATGCCTGCATCTGTTCCCGGTTTGTGGTCGCGTCGCCAGATTCTGGCTCGCACTGGCTGTGGCTTTGGGATGCTGGGGCTGACCGGTTTGTTGCAGGATCAGGGTTTGTTGCAGGCTGGTGAGGATGCGGTGGCGGCGCGGATGCTGAATCCGCTGGCAGCGCAGCCCAGTGATTTCCCGGCGAAGGCGCGGCGGGTGATCTGGATCTTCATCAACGGCGGCCCCAGTCCGGTGGATACCTGGAATTACCGACCGGAGCTGACGAAGTGGGATGGCAAAACGATCCGCGAGTTTGACGACGGTTTTCAGAACACGACTGGCTTCTTTCGGAACTCGGTGGGCAATCTGATGCAGTCGCCATTTCGGTTTGAGCCGCGGGGGGAATGCGGCCGGATGGTGCCAGAGATCTTTCCGTATCTGGGTCAGCACGTGGATCGCATGGCGATCATTCAGAGCGGGTATACGGAGTCGAACAATCATTCGCCGGCGCTGTTCGCGATCAACACGGGTATTGCGCGGATGGGTTTTCCGTGTGTGGGATCGTGGGTGACGTACGGTCTGGGCAGTGAGAGTGCGAATCTGCCGGGTTTCGTGGTGATGAGTGATCCGAAGGGTCGAGGTCTGCCGAAGGGTCATGCGGCGAACTGGAGTGCCGGCTTTCTGCCGGGTGTGTATCAGGGAACGTGGGTGAAGCCCACGGGGGATCCGATAGACAATCTGGTTCGGCCGGCCGAGCTGACTGCTGAATCACAGCGGGGCGGACTGGATTTGCTGAAGCAGTTGAATGGTCTGCATCAGGTGCAGCATGCAGCGGATGCTGAGTTATCGGCGCGGATTGAAAGTTTCGAGCTGGCCTGGCGCATGCAGGCATCGGCTCCTGAGGCCCTGGATCTGTCAGCCGAGACGCAGGAGATGCAGGCGCTGTACGGGATTGGTGACGAGCAGTGCGACCATTTTGCTCGCCAGTGCCTGACGGCACGGCGGCTGTTGGAGCGTGGCGTGCGGTTTGTACAGATCTACTCGGGTGGCATGGAGAATCAGCGATCGTGGGACGGTCACAACGACATCGAGGGCAATCATCGGCAGTTTGCGGGTGAGACGGACAAGCCGGTGGCAGCCCTGCTGACGGACATGGCGGCCAGTGGACTGCTCGACGAGACTCTGGTGGTGTGGTGTGGTGAATTCGGGCGGCTCCCGATTGCTCAGACCGGCGGCAAGCCGGGGCGCGACCACAATCCGCATCATCTGGTGTGCTGGCTGGCGGGTGGCGGGGTGCGAGGCGGGGTGACGTATGGAAGTTCTGACGAGATTGGCTTCAAGTCAGCGGACAATCGGGTGCATCTGAATGACCTGCATGCGACGATTCTGCATCTGCTGGGACTGGATCATGAGAAGCTGACGTACAGGTACAATGGCCGACGGTTTCGACTGACGGACGTGGCGGGGACGGTGATTCGCGACATTTTATCCTGAGTATTTTCCGGATCAGCACAACTTTGAGTGGAAGGCCTGCGATGCGAGCTGCAGTGAATTGTTTTCTGTTGTGCCGGGCTGTGCTGCTGTGTGGTGTGCTGCTGGTTGGCAGCGTGGCAGCGGTGGGTGATGTGATTGTGCTGAAGTCGGGGCAGCGGGTGGAGGGCGAGGTCCTGAAGGTGCAGAAGGACACGCTGTTTGTGGACGTGGGTGTGGACGTGATTCGGATTCCGGTGGATCAGATTCAGGAGCGGAAGGGCGCTGAGGCTCCGGATCCTGCCAAAACGGCTCCTGTGGAATCCCTGTTTCTTTCCACGGAGCTGCCTGAGCGGACGGTGAAGGAGCTGGTGGAGACATTTGGTGAAGGAGTGGTCCTGATTGAGACTCCGGGTGGCCTTGGTTCCGGGTTCATCATCAATTCCCGTGGTTATTGCGTCACGAATTACCATGTGATCGAGGGTCAGACGCGGGTGGCGGTCACGATTTTTCATCGTGGCAAGGAGGGCGATTTTGAGCGTCGGGCGATTCGGGACGTGAAGATTCTGGCATTGAATCCGCATTTTGATCTGGCGCTGCTGGAAATTCCGGCGCAGGCAGACATGCCGTTTCGTCCTGTCGCACTGGCTCCTGATGACGCTCATCGCGAGGGTGACGCGGTGTTTGCGATTGGCAGTCCTCTGGGACTTGAGCGTTCTGTGTCTGAGGGCATCGTCAGTACTCGCAACCGCAACATGGACGGGATTGTTTACATCCAGACGACGGCTCAGATCAATCCGGGCAACAGCGGCGGTCCGTTATTCAACGAGCGTGGGCAGGTAGCGGGAGTGATCAATATGAAGCTGCAGTTCGGCGAGGGTCTGGGGTTTGCGATTCCGATTTCTTATCTGAAGCATTTTCTGAACAACCGGGATGCGTTTGCGTATGACCGGACGAATCCGAACACGGGGTATCATTATTTGCTGCCACCGCGGCGGAAAAATTCGCGGCCGAGTTATGAGGTGAAGTGAACTGACAGTTTTCGGTGTTCAGTGATCAGTGATCAGTGATCAGTGATCAGTGTTCAGTGTTCAGTGTTCGGTTTTCGGTTTTCGGTTTTCGGTGGGCAGTGGGCAGTGGGCAGTGATGATGCCGGAGACAAACCGTAGTCTGGGCTTTAGCCCGGGCGTGTTACCCGTCCGCCCTGCAAATACACTGCTTTCTTCATCGACAAGACTCGGCCTGATGCCTTCAATGGACGGTTTGTCAGCGGCAACTGTGAGGAATGCGGCATGGGATGGTATCGCGTGGTGTGTTGTTGGGTGCTGCTGTTGTTGAGTGTTGCGGGTGTGCATGGTCAGGAGCGATCGGCGTTGCCCGAGTGGACATTGGAGACGGCTGCGGCGACGTGGAAGCCTCGGGATTCGTCGGGTGAGGCTGTTTTTCGGGGCCGGATGTGGTTATTGGGTGGCTGGTTCGATTCCTATTCTGCTCCGCCGCGGGATGTGTGGAGCAGTGAGAATGGTCGGGACTGGGTGCTGGAGACCGAGCAGGCTCCGTGGAAGCACAGTGATCTGCCGATGGTGACGGTGTTTCGGGATCGGATGTGGCTGCTGGGTGGCTGGTACAATGGTCGGCTGGAGGGTCATGGAGCATCGAACGAGGTGTGGTCGACAGGGGATGGTCGGGAATGGCGGCAGGAGGTATCAGCGGCTCCATGGAGTGCTCGGCTGGCCGGTGGTCTGGTGCAGTTTCGGGACCGCATGTGGCTGCTGGGTGGGACGGAGAATTATTACTTTGGTGATCGCAGCAGTCTGAAGAATGATGTGTGGTCGACGGCGGACGGCCAGCAGTGGCGGCAGGAGACGGCTGCCGCCGGATGGTCACCGCGGGCATATCACCAGGCAGTGACTCACGAGGGCCGGATGTACGTGCTGGGCGGGGGCAATTACGTGCCTGAGCATCATGCATTGAACGATGTGTGGAGTTCGGAGGATGGTGTGCACTGGGAGTGTTTGACCGAGCATGCTCCGTGGTCACCTCGCCTGTGGTTTTCGGCCGTTTCGTGGCGTGGCTATCTGTGGGTTGTGGGTGGCTGGTCGGGAAATCCGCACCGCAACTGGGGTGATGTCTGGTATTCGAAGGACGGTCGCAGCTGGAAGCAGTTGCAGACAGGTCGCAGTTGGAAGGAGCGGCATGAGCATTCGGTGTTTGTGCTGGGGGATCGTTTATGGGTGGCGGCCGGCCATGCGCAGCCGTTAAGCAATGAAGTCTGGTCACTCGGAGGACCATTGAGATTGGAATGAGTTGTCAGTGGTCAGTGGTCAGTTGTCAGTGTGTGATGTCTCATTTGTGCGATGTGGCGGGGGTGCCGATTTCTGCTGACTGGGATCGGTGGCTGTTCTGTACTGTTCAATCCAGTTCTCTCGCGATAGACTCGGGCTTGTTCAGCGGTCATTTTCGGGCGGTCTCAGGTGAGTGGACGGGCGGTTACACATGTCAGAAACACAGAAGCTCAGCAAAGTCGAATTGCTCAAGGAATCATCGCAGCAACTGAGGGGGACGCTGTCTGAGGAACTGCTCAACGATCGCCCTGAGTTTTCGGATGATGCGGCAACGCTGTTGAAGCATCACGGCAGTTATCTGCAGGACGACCGGGACAGTCGTCGCGCGAAGGGCGATGACGGCAAGGCGAAGGGCAAGCAGTACAGTTGCATGGTGCGAACGGCGATTCCCGGTGGTCGTCTGACGGCTCAGCAGTTGCTGGCTGAGCTGGATCTGTGTGAATTGCTGGCGAATGGGACCTTGCGGATCACCAGTCGGCAGGGACTGCAGTTGCACGGGGTATTGAAGTCGAATCTGAAGGCCAGTATTCGCGAGATCAATCGGATCAAGCTGACCACTTTTGCGGCGTGTGGTGATGTCAATCGCAACGTGATGGCCTGTCCGGCTCCTTTCCGCAACGATGCTGTGCGTGCGGGGCTGCAGGAGCTGGCTGCGGCGCTGGCGCTGCATTTCCGTCCGAAAACGACGTCGTACTTTGACATCTGGCTGCGTGACGAGGACGGAGTTGAGCAGGAGGTGGGTGAGTTTCAGCCGGTGGACGAGCCGATCTACGGTTCTCGTTATCTGCCGCGTAAGTTCAAGATGGGAGTGGGGTTGCCTGAGGACAACTGTGTCGACCTGTATACTCAGGATCTGGGTTTGCTGGCGATTGTTGAGCACGGTCGGATTATTGGCTGGAACGTGCTGGCGGGTGGTGGCATGGGGCGGACTCCGTCTGCCGAAAAAACCTTCCCTGCATTGGCGAAACGTCTGTGCTTTGCGACTCCTGAGCAGGTCATTTCGGTGTGCGAAGCGATTGTGAAGGTGCAGCGGGACTTTGGAAACCGCGAGGATCGCAAGCGAGCGAGATTGAAGTATCTGATTGCGGACTGGGGTGTGGCGAAGTTTCGGGAGACTGTGGAGCAGTATTTTGGTGGTCCGCTGGCCGATCCTCATCCGGCGGATGTGACGGGTGTGGACGACCATCTGGGCTGGCACGAGCAGGGTGATGGTCGGCTGTTTCTGGGCATCAATGTCGAGAACGGTCGGATCAAGGACGAGGGTTCGCTGCGGTTGAAGGCCGGCCTGCGTGCCATTCTTGGTCGGTTCGGGATGGAAGTTCGACTGACACCGCTGCAGAGTCTGATTCTGTGCGACATTGATCCGGCTGATCGTGTTGAGATTGAGCGGATGATGGCGGAGTATGGGATTCTGCGTGCGGATCAATTGTCGCTGCTGCGACGTTATGCGATTGCGTGTCCGGCATTTCCGACGTGCGGGTTGTCCATCACGGAATCTGAGCGGGCTTTGCCGGGTGTGATTGATCAGTTGGAGGTGGAGGTGGCGAAGCTGGGTCTGCAGACCAGCAAGCTGGCGGTGCACATGACGGGTTGTCCCAACGGATGTGCTCGCCCTTACACTCCGGACGTCGGACTGGTGGGCAAGGCAGTGGGCAAGTACACGGTCTTTGTGGGTGGCAACCCCGAGGGGACTCGGTTGGCCTTCATTTACCGTGATCTGGTGGCACTGGAAGAGATTGTACCGGCTCTGGTTCCCTTGCTGCAGCGGTACCGTGTGGAGCGTGAGGGGTCGGAATCATTCGGGGACTTTTGTGCAAGGCGGGGTCCGGAGGCGATCGGCGCCGCCGGCTGAATCGGCTGACCAGTGATTTCAGGAGGGTGTGGGTATGTCT
>CAITYU010000012.1 GCA_903896675.1 uncultured Planctomycetaceae bacterium | reverse complement strand
GGGCGGTGCAGGGGCATTTGCCTGAGCTGCGATTGCGGAACGTGGACAGTGCCGTGGTGCAGGTGATTGACGAGTCGACCGGGGAAGTTCTGTACACGCAGCGTCGTGCGGGTCCGTCATTTCGGCTGCCGGTTTATGGTGCGGGGCCTTATCGTCTGCGGGTGGGGCGTGACGTGCCGGGGCAGACGCAGTTTTCGGGGCTGCGTCCGGGCGACACGGCGGGGACGCTGGAGGTGGAATTGTAAGAACTGACGGGGGGCTCTGTCAGTCTCTTTTATGATCTTCGGAACTTTCTGAACTTCCTCAGCACACTCTCAGGATTTGTGGTATCTTCCAGGCAGCGGCGGTGTCCTCGTCGCTTCCGGCAAATGGCAACTGATGAAATTTGGCGGAAGTGGGGGAAATCGAAGGGTTGACAAAGGAAACCGCTGCTGGTTATTACACGCCGCAAATGCCGCTTCCCAGCATTTCAAACAGTCACCGGGTCAACATCATCAGAAGGCACCAGTCATGTTACTGACATTGAACACAGGCCGCTTTGCGGCGGAAGAAACGTGGATGTCCGTCGGCGTTGCCGGCCTGGACAGCATCGACACGGTGCTCAGCCCGCAGCTCCGCGGCGATGATGACGACGAAGATTTTGGCGAATCGTTTGACGATGAAGAGCTGGAAGACGAAGACGACGATTTCGATGACGAGGAAGAGGTTGACGAAGAATTTGACGACGAAGATGACTTCGAGGACGACGACTTCGAAGACGACGATGATGATGATTTCGATGATGACGACGAAGAGGAATTCGAAGGCGAAGACGACGAATTCTGAATCGAATCGTTGGGAAGGGTCGTGGCGTCCCACAGACTTTCGCAAAGGCACTTCAGCGATGAAGTGCCTTTTTTCCTGAAGTGATCACTGCTGAAGCTCAGGAGCACACTGCATGCAGGGTTTGTGGGAAGAGATTCAGGAAGCGCGTGAGTGGCTGAGTGCGCGCTGGGACGGGGCTCCGCGAGTGGGTCTGATTCTGGGCACGGGGCTGGGTGGACTGGCGCGGCAGATTCAGGTGCAGGCGGACTTTGCCTATTCGGATATCCCGCATTTTCCCCGCTCCACGGCACCGTCCCACGCCGGACGACTGCTCTGCGGAACTCTGGAAGGAGTTCCGCTGATGGCGATGGAAGGTCGCTTTCATTATTACGAAGGCTATTCGCTGCGGCAGGTGACATTCCCGGTACGAGTGATGCGGGCGCTGGGGGCCGGCACACTGCTGCTGACCAGTGCCGTGGGTGGAATGAATCCGCAGTATCGTCTGGCGGACATCGCGATTCTGGACGATCACATCAATCTGATGCCCGACAATCCGCTCCGCGGCATCAACGATGACCGGCTGGGCCCGCGGTTTCCGGATATGAGTCAGCCTTACCGCAGAACTCTGGTGGAAGCAGCCAGTGAGACGGCCCTGCAGCTGGGCATTGCCGCACATCGATCGGTGCTGGTGGCCGTCCCCGGCCCCAACCTTGAGACGCGTGCGGAGTACCGGATGCTGCGGCTGGTCGGAGCTGACGTGGTCGGGATGAGTACGGTGCCGGAATGCATTGCCGCGCTGCATGGCGGCATGCAGGTGGCGGCGTTCTCGGTCGTCACCGATATGTGCCTGCCGGATGCTCTGGAGCCGGCAGAGATTGAACGGATTATTGCCGTCGCCAATGAGGGCGGTCAGAAACTGGAACGGCTGCTGTTGGCACTGTTCCGCAATTACTCCAGCCTGTTCTGAATCAATCGCAATCGCTCAAGGACTCAGGAAACCCTGTCATGCAGAGACCTCACGGACATTCAGCACCGCTGCCGGAACCCACAGTGCGTCTGACGGAAGGCTGGCACTGCCTGCACATGTATTATCAGGTTGATCAGCAGGCGCTGTGCAGTCTGGATCCTGCGGATGTGGCGCATGGTCGTGCCGAGGTGACTGCCATTCTGGACCCGGCCGCCGCTGATGCTCCAGCCCGCCTCCAGACCTCCGTCGTTTCCGGGCACAAAGCTGACCTCGGCCTGATGATGATGGATCCGGATCCGCTGAAAATCGACGCTGTCACTCAGAAGCTGCGGGCCAGCCGACTGGGGACTGTGCTGCGTCCGGCATGGTCTTTCGTCTCGATCACGGAAGTCAGCGAATATGTGCCGACGGTGGAACAATACGCGGATCGCCTGCGTCGGGAAGGCACAACCCCCGATGATCCCGCTTTCCAGGCCAAGCTGAACGCCTATCAGCAGCGTCTGCCGGCGATGAATCAGCAGCGGTTGTATCCGGACATTCCGCCTTATCCCTGTGTCACGTTCTATCCCATGAACAAGATCCGGCATCCGCAGGCGAACTGGTATACAGAGCCTTTCAGCGTGCGCAGTGAGCTGATGGCGGAACACGCCACCTCCGGAATTCGCTTTGCTGGAAAAGTTTCACAGTTGATCACAGCATCGACCGGCTTTGATGACTGGGAGTGGGGTGTGACGCTGTGGAGCCGTTCGCCGGAACACATCAAGGACATTGTGTATTCGATGCGGTTTGACCGGGCCTCGGCCAGGTACGCGGAATTCGGCCCCTTCTACATCGGTTACGTGATGAGTGCGGCCGAGGCATTGACGCATCTGCGACTGACCTGCGAACGACGGGGCGGTTGGTGGCGACGCTGAAAATGGCAGCGGCAGTTTCTGCCGCTCTGGTCCCAGTGATCGCTCGAACAGGCCGTCTGCGATTCTTTTCTGAAACTTCAATAAACTTTCTGAATTTTCTCCTGATTGCAGCCGATACGACCGATGTGCCGTCAAAGTCGGTGCAGACGTTAAAGCCGATCGGTCGGTCAGGAGCAACAGAGTGAACAGCCCAGCGAAGTTTCCCAGCGTGATTCGAATTCTGCCGGCTGCCAGCCTTGCGGTGCTGCTGACGGCTCCGGCGGGCTTTGCCGGCGACGGCATTCGTGGCATGCTGCCATGGGGTGGAAAAAAGGACTATCAGCCGCTGGAAACGCGGCAGGCTGCCGACAAGGCGAGTGACGACGAATCCGAAGAGACGGCGCCTGCAGCCGCGCGGTCTGCAGCCAAAACGGCAGCCCCTGCTGCCGGCAGTCCTGCTGCGGCCAAACGCAGTTCGTGGTCACCTTTTGGACGCGATGAGAACAATCGGGAAGACGCGGCGGCACCGCCAGCGAAGACCGAAGCGAAGCCCGGTCTGTTTCGCAATCCGTTCCGGCGAAATGCCGCAAAACCGGTTGATCCGTTTGTGGAAAACGCGGCCACGGACTCTGCCGAAGACCCGGAAAACGAGACTGAGCAGGACGACACCAGCGCAAAAACGGTCAAACAGAGCACTGCAAAGACGGCTCGGTCGGCGGGCGGGCAACCGCCGGTTGCCAGTGCCGGGAAGGTGCAGCGATCGTCCGGTGGTCGCACGGTCGCTGCGACCCCGACTGATGCTGAGGTCGCGGCTGACCTGGATGTTGAGTCCGACTTTGCCGCGGCAGAGAGTCTGAATGCTGACGCTGATGCTGATGCAACTGCTGATGCACTGCTGAAGCGGATGGAAACGGGTGCGGCGGTCAATTCCGTGCGTCGGACGACTCGCTCTGCCGCCGTCACCGCCGATCGTGCTCGAAATGCTGTGGATCGTTCTGTGAATTCTGTGGCTGAGTTGGGTAGTGAGCTGGTGGAGGAAGAGCTGGCCGTGGGGACCGCGGCTGAACCGCTGATTCGTCGCAGCAACTCGCCCCGCCAGATCACTCGCACCGCCGCCGCCGTTGAAGAACAGAAGCTGCAGGAACTGGACGCTTTGATTTCCGGCAGCACCGCGCGGGCTGCGAGGTCGGCCTCGAGGGTCACCTCTGCCGCGCTGCAGAAATCGGAAACGGCTGCGGGAAAAGTGCAGGCCACCAAATCTGCCGTGCAGCGCGCCGCCAGGACTCAGGAAGATTCGGCTTTGCGGGAGTTTGATGAGCTGACGGGTCGAGTGGCCGAAACGGATCAGGTGGCTCGCAGTGCAGTCCGCCGCAGCGTCCAGCGCGCTGCAGAACTGACGGAGGATCCTGAGTTTTCTCTGGAAGAGCCGGTGCAGGACGCAGAGCCGATGGCAGACAGCGAGCCGATGGCAGACATGGAACCGATGGATGACATGGAACCGATGGATGACATGGAACCGATGGATGACGTGGAACCGATGGATGACGTGGAACCCACGGCAGACATGGAATCCATGGCCGACATGGAGCTCATGGAAGACAGCGATCCGGCAGCCGGCGACGAATCTGCTGAGTCGTTGGAATTGATGGAGGAGGAGCGAACTCCGCGCGTGCAGTCGCGAACGCGCCGGGCTGCGGATTCAGCGGTGGCCCCTGCGGCAGTCAGGACAAAGTCTCCGGGAGACGGTTTCGAGTGGCAGTCCGGATCGAAGGCCGTGTCCGGATCGAAGGCAGTTCCGGGTGTAGCGGGGGCCCGGCGGACGGTGACTCGTCCCGCCACTTTGACTCGCGAAGTTGCCGAGCCGGCCGGGGATCTGGAGCAGGTGGAGGAGTGGCTGAGCAGTCCTGTTTCGGCACCGGTTCCGCCGAAGTCGCAGCAGCGTCCGATTCGTCGTTCGTCGTGGTCGGATCCATTTGTTCAGGCCGACGACGCTGACGGAGCTGACTCAGGCGAAGGTTCCAGTGCTGACGGTGTGGAAGACATGCAGTTGGATGAGTCTTTTGCGCCGTCGAGTGAGAGGCTGGAGTTGCCGGAGCCACCGGAAACCGGGGCGGGTCTGGCCCCTGCTGTGGGTGTTGTGGAGGGATCGGCTCAGCCCGGAGCTCCGCAGTCTGTGTTTTCGCGTCTGTCGCCGGTGAGCTGGGTGATACTGTCCGTCGGTACAGTTTGCATTCTGGCCCTGTTGTTTTTTCCCTCCCGGCGTAAAGCTGGTACGAGTGGCACAGCCGTCATTCCTGCCTGAAAGCGAAAGCGGTTTTCGGAAAAATTTCGCCTCATCGTTTTTTTCGAGCTAACCTGCAGAGTGGAATCTGATCCGGGGGGCTGACGGCGGGTGCCGTACGTCTCTCGGCGGGGCTGCAGAAAATCTCCGGATGGATCATCCGGAAGGCAGAAAACGACAGTGGAGTGATTCATGAGTACGGACCCCTGGAGTCGTCCATCGGCCGACGATCTTCGCCGGATTCAGGAGACATTTGATCGGGATGTGGGCCCGAACGTGCGTGCTGCGGAGCGGCTGGAGCTGTCAGTTCCGGCAGAGATTCGCACGAAGCGGGGCAACACGATCGAAGCGATTACTCGCGAGATCAGCCGCAACGGTATCGGGCTGCTGCATCGTGGTGCCATCAACATGGAGGAGGTCTATGTGAAGATGGCCAGCGAAACTCGGGATTTTTACTATCGGGTGCAGATTGAGTGGTGCATGCCGTGTGACAACGGGATGTTTCTCAGTGGTGGCCGTTTCCTGCCAGTGCAGGACCAGTCGAAGTGATTCCGGTCTGAGAAAGTCGCCGGAAAATTCTGCTCAGTTCGGCAGGAAATCTGTCGCAGTGCGGTTACACTACGGCGCCATTCCCCGCCCACCGCGACTTTTGACGGACCATTGCAGACATGACCGCCCGGCAGGACTTTCGCCAGATTGAGCGTATTCCCTGTTTGATTCTGGCCAATTCCCGCGAGGGATCGCGGCAGGTTGCCGCTGAAATTGCCGGGTTGATCCGTATCCGGCAGGCCGAGGGTCGTCAGTGTGTGCTGGGGCTGGCCACCGGATCGACTCCGACGGGCATCTACGCCGAGCTGGTGCGTTTGCATCGCGAAGAGGGTCTGTCGTTTCGCAACGTGATCACGTTCAATCTGGACGAATACTATCCGATGCAACCAGAGGACGTGCAGAGTTACGTCCGGTTCATGCGTGAGCATCTGTTTGATCACATTGACATTCCGGCGGGCTGCTGGAACGTGCCGGACGGCACCGTGGCTCCAGAGCGGATCAACGACTACTGTCGCGATTACGAGGCCCGAATTGCGGCGGCGGGTGGCATTGACATTCAGATTCTGGGCATTGGTCGAACTGGCCATATCGGGTTCAACGAGCCGGGGTCAGATCTGACCAGTCGCACTCGCATGATCACCCTCGATTCAGTCACCCGCGTGGATGCGGCGGCCGATTTTTTTGGAACGGAAAACGTACCGCGGCGTGCCATCACAATGGGTGTGGGTACGATCCTTGAAGCGCGGCGGATTTTCATTCTGGCATTTGGTGAAAACAAAGCCACGATCGTCGCCCGCACGGTTGAAGGTGATACGACTCCGACCATCCCCGCGACCTACCTGCAGAAGCATTCACAGACGCAGTTTCTGATTGATGCGGCCGCGGCCGCCAATCTGACTCGTGTCCGTCTGCCGTGGCTGGTGGGTGATGTCGCGTGGGATCCGCAGTTGATTCGTCGGGCCGTCATCTGGTTGTCTGAAAAATCCGGCAAGGCTCTGCTGAAGCTGACGGATTCTGACTACAACGAGGGTGGTCTGCAGGACCTGCTGGCAGATCACGGGTCTGCCTATGAGATCAACCTGAAGGTGTTTCGGCATCTGCAAAGCACAATCATTGGCTGGCCGGGTGGCAAGCCTGCGGAAAAGAAAACGGTGGGTGACAGACCGCAGCCCTTCGATCACATTTTCCCGAAACGAGTGCTGTGTTTTTCACCGCACCCGGATGACGACGTGATCTCGATGGGCGGAACTCTGATTCGCCTCGCGGATCAGGGGCATCAGGTGCATGTGGCGTATCAGACATCGGGCAACATTGCGGTGTTCGACGACGATGCGCTGCGATTTTCGGAATTTGTCACCGATTATTGCGGGGCTTTCGGACTGATTTCTCCGCAGATCCGTGAGCTTGAGGATCATGTGGAAGAGTTTCTGCGACGGAAGCAGGCGGGGCAGGTGGACAGTCCGCAGGTGCAGATGATCAAGGGACTGATTCGTCAGGGCGAAGCTGTCGCGGGAGCTCGTTGCTGCGGGATTCCTCGCGATCGCCTGCACTTCCTGAACATGCCGTTCTACGAGACGGGTGGTGTCAAGAAGAAGCCACTGGGTGATGCCGACATCCAGATCATTGTGGATCTGCTGCGCACGCTGAAGCCGCATCAGATTTACGCGGCTGGTGACCTGACCGACCCCCATGGAACACACCGCGTCTGCCTGAAGGCGATCTTCCGTGCCTGCGCACTGTGTAAGGATGACGAGTGGTATCGGGACTGCGAAATCTGGCTGTATCGCGGTGCGTGGCAGGAGTGGCCTGTGCATCAGATTGAGATGGCAGTCCCGCTCAGTCCTCAGGAAGTGCGGCAGAAGCGTGATGCCATCTTCAAGCATCAGTCGCAGAAGGACCGGGCTCTGTTTCCCGGATCAGATGCGCGGGAATTCTGGCAGCGGGCTGAAGAACGCAACGCAGCCACAGCGGCGCGTTACGACAAGCTGGGCCTGGCGGAATACCAGGCGATCGAGGGCTTTGTGCGGTGGGATCGCAGCTGGGGCCTGAATGACTAACGGCGTTCAGGGGGCCTTCGGATCGGCTTCCTGACTGCCGACCGTGGTGGTGTCACGCCGCACCGGCAGGAACAGTCGCACGATGGTTTTTGAGGGGATGCCGGCCGATACAGTGCTGTCGTTCAGTTGCACGGTGTTCAGTTCGGCATCGGCCCAGCCAATCAGCATGGCACCGTTCAGATCCACCATATCACTGACTTCATCGCGTCGCAGGCTGTCGTTCTGCAGCTTGACGAACAACTGTCCGCCGGCAGATTGATACAGTGACGTCATCAGCAGAATGTCCAGTGGATTGCGGATGGCCACGTCCCACGGGCGTGAGATCTGCGAGCTGGAAGACTTGTTGATGTCTCGCACCGCATTCGGGTTTTCCACCAGTCGGACTCCGCGCAGAAAATCCCGCAGTTCTGCGATCCGCACATTACCACGACGGCGGGACCACGGGACTGCGGGCTGCAGGATGCGTTCGGCGTCGGTGGCCTTGTCGGATGGCACGTAGGCTCGATTGCCGCAGAACACCGCCCAGTCCCGAATGGCGAACGGCAGGTGATGCTGAAACTCGCCTTCCAGCAGGTCGCTGGAGGGCAGCGTCAACTGCGAATCCAGCAGGGCTTGACTCGGGGCTTCAGTGCGGCTGTCGGACAGCAGGCTGCTGGAACCCCCGGCCAGCAGTGGCATGGCATTGAACAGGGATGGCTGCAGGTCTGAGCGACGGCTGATCGACTGCCCCAGACCTGCTCCCCCCGGCCGATACATGCCCCCGTAGATATCTTCCGCCCGACCACTCCAGTTGACCACGGTTTCGGCGTCCCCCGGCAGCATGCCTGTCAGCGTTTCAGTGGGTTGCAGTCGGACTGTGGCGTACTGAGTGTCTGCGGTGGAGAGGCTGGCCCACGTGCGGACTCGCAGCGACTGTCCGCGATGATCCCGTGTGGCATCCAGCAGACTGACGGTGCGGGACACATTCGGAGTTGCTGAGGGAGCGGCAGCGGCGGCTACCAGCAGACAGGCACTGCCGATGATCAGCGGAAAAGTGGCCCACGTCAGTCGGGGTGACTTCAGCGTGCGGACCACCAGAAACCAGTCCAGCGGACCGATCAGCGCCAGCAGTGCCACAATCAGCAGCATGGCGTCCCATGTGGACCAGCGTTGTTCCGGAGGCACAGCGTCGACGGCAGCAGCCAGCTGCGTGGACAGGTCCGTGATGCCGACGGATGAGATTCGTGAACCGCGCTGGGCTCGTTCGGCAGAGCCTTCATCCCGACCAAACAGCAGCATATCCATGAACTGTGGCAGTGACAGCCATTTGTCCATGGGGCGAGCATTCACGTCGACGGCCAGCATCGTGATCACTCCGGCACCCACCACGGCACGGGAAATCACCGGCTCATTCAGTGCCTGTGCAACAATCCGCGGCTGTCGCGAAGGTATCCGCAGGCAGGTGACCGGGTTGCGATTGGTCTGCAGAGCTGTTGCACCCAGAAGAAAGTTCTGCACGGCCGTCAGATCCAGCGTTTCGTACACGCTGTTGTCAGCCGGAATCTCAAAGATCGGCTGCAGCCATTGACCCAGCGGTGACTGCAGCAGTTGGGGCGCCTGTGCACCGCAACTGATCACGAGGTGCCCACCACTCAGCACCCAGCTGCGGATCGCCGCGGCCTGGGATTCCGACATGGTGTAGTCCGCGGCCAGCACCAGCACTTCCATGCTGTCCAGCGCGCGGACGGTGTCCGGCAGCTGCTGTGCCTGCGGAATGCTCAGCAGCAGCAGTGGCTGTCGGCCACCCGCCGATAAACGCTCCGCTGCCAAAGCCTCGAGCCCGGCCACGGGACCCACAGCCAGCACGGGAATCGGCTGGTGTCGGTGCAGCAGTAGCTGGTTACTGACAGCCGGAAGCGGGGCGGTGGCTGGCGTCAACGAGCCCTCGCGACATTCGATCGCATGGCTCCAGTGAGTCTCACCGGCCTCATCCTGCAGCAGCAGTTGGACCCGGCCGTCCAGACGACCGGTACTGAACACCACCTGTGCAGCGGCAGAGCCGGCGGAGTCGGAACTGAGCTGGGCCACCGCGCTTTCACAGACGTCACCGCGAGCATCCGGGGCCTGCACTGTCAGGCGGAAACTGGTGCCGGGAGTCAACCCCTGCAGCTTCAGTCGCAGTGGCAACCACGCTCCCACTCGCCCCTCACCGGCAAACCCCACCTGCAGTTCGGTTGCGGTGGGGTTCTGGGCCACCGCAGCGGGGACTGCCGTCAGTAAAACAGCCCAGCAGCCCACGGCAAGGTTCAGCAGGCAGCGCAGCGAACCGAAGGCCAGAGACTGAACTTTTAAACAGTGCACAATGTGAGACTGAGCCATAGAGACGCCGGGGGGAAGGGGGCGAAGACTTGCAGCGGACGATCCGGGCCATCGGCCTGAGGCGGCAGAACGGTTGCGGAGCTATTCGCTGTTTTCGGCAGGAATCCCTCAGAAATCGGGGTCTGCACAGGCAAATACGCTGAACGCGCTGGAAATACGGGACAAAAAACGGGGTGAATTCCTGAGCACTGTCTTTGTGATTTCCGGCGAATCCGACAACAAAACTGTTCGGCTGCAGGAAAAGGTTTGTAATTTGCGTCTGATTGTGGCAAATTTCGGTGTTGAACAGCGGGGAAAGGTCGATTTGCATAGATTTCCCTGCACCAGCCCTGCTGACCGCGCGGTCAGTTGAATTTTCTGTTCCCGATGGAGGCCAACCATTAAACGAACTCGTCCGACACCGGCTCCTCAGTCGAATCTGCCCCGAATGAACGAGCGAATCCGGATTTCCCCGATTCGCGTGGTCAGTGCGACTGGGGAAATGCTGGGGGAAATGGATACCGCGATTGCTCTGCGCATGGCTCAGGACGATGGCCTGGACCTGGTGGAAGTCAGCCCTGATGCGCGACCGCCTGTCTGCCGAATCATGAACTACGGCAAGGTGCTGTATGAGCGCACGAAAAAATCGGGCGGTCCCAAGCAGCACAAGACTCAACTGAAGCAGCTGCGTCTGCGAGCGAAGACGGGGCAGCACGACATTGAGGTAAAGGTCCGTCAGGCCCGCGATTTCCTGTCTCGCAAGGACAAAGTGAAGATCAATGTGATGTTCAAGGGCCGTGAAAACGCGCATCATGAACGAGGCATGGAAATGCTGCAGGAAATCGTGAAGATGCTCGAAGATGTTGCCTCGGTCGAACAGCAGCCTAAAATGGAAAACGGCAAGACGGCTTCCGTCCTGCTCACTCCGCTCAAACATTAAGTCGGCATGGCCGGGTAAGACATCAGTTCAGGGCCTTCAGCAGTTGACGTTCAGGATCGCCGGTTCACTGCTGAATGGCCTGTTTGTCAAATCAGATTTCGGCTGTCGTGGGAGACACCCAAATGGCTCAAACTGCAATGACTCGATCTTCCTGGCTGGCTACGGTCTGTGGCCTTGCTGCTGCTGGCTGTATGGAGGCCGGCCAGGCTGTGCTGCCGCCGGTACTGGCTGCCGATGAACCGACTGGCGGGGCCACGAGGCCGAAACCACCTGCTGATGCTGCATCCGCTGACGAGGCGGAAAAGGCATCCCAGCAGGAATCCGCCAAAGCCGCTGCAAAGAAGTCAAAGGGCAAAGCCGTGACTGAAGACACCCCGGACGCTCCTGCAGAGTACAACAAGCTCAGTGAATTCGAATCGTGGGTGATCCTGCGTAAGGGGACTGAGCGTGCCTTTACGGGTGAATACACGGATTTGAAGGACCCTGGCACCTACATCTGTCGCCGCTGTAATGCTCCGCTGTACGAAGCCAAAACCAAGTTTGAAAGTCATTGTGGCTGGCCCAGCTTTGACGACGAGATCAAAGGGGCGGTGAAGAAGTCGCGTGACGCCGATGGCTACCGCATTGAGATCACCTGCGAAAACTGTGGCGGGCACCTCGGCCATGTTTTCTACGGCGAAGGCATGACCGCCAAAAATACTCGCCACTGCGTCAATTCAGTATCGATGAAGTTCGTACCGGAAGGCGAAAAGATGCCTGCCGTCGTGAAGAAGAAATCCCGCTCGCGATCCGCCGCAAAGAAAGAATCCGAGACCCCGAACGAAAAATAATCCGGTCTCCCCCCAACCAGGATCGCCCGCCCGCACTGACCACTGAAAACTGAAAACTGAAAACTGAAAACTGAAAACTGAAAACCGCCCCCGGGGGCCTTTTTTTGCGTGAAACTCCTGAAGAACTGACGGCGTGGCATGAGGCGGGCCATGCGTGGGCGGCGTTGGTGGTGGGGGCGAAGGTGCAATCAGTCTCGATTGCTCCGGACGACGACGATGGTCCGCGTCGGTTTGGTGATACGGTCATTCAGTGGAGTCGCCGGCGGTTCTCGGGGAAGCATCTGGCGGTGGAGTTGTGTCGGGTGGCGTTGGCGGGACCGGTTGCCGAGATGCTGTATTCCGGGCGTCCGCTGCATCCGGGCACAGTGTCTGAGTGGTCTCAGGACTGGCGTGCCGCGTTCGAGGCGGTGAATTTCGTTCCGCAGCGTCAGCGGCGACTGGCCTTGCTGGAGCAGACAACGATTGATCTGTACGAGCGATTTTCGGACGACTTTCACTGGCAGCCGATCAGCGCGATTGCCGAGCAGTTGCTGGCGCATGAGATTCTGGACGAGGAGTTGCTGCTGGATGCGATTGAACCGTGGGAGCACGGTGTGAACAGTCAGTTCTGACTGCCTCTGTTCGCTCGGCCGGCGCCCGCGATTTCCCGTCTGGGCAGATCCCTCTGTTCGGCTCACCGTTTGCGCTGGATTGATCGCCGTCCTGCGATAACATGCGGCTTTCGGTTGGTTTCCAAACTGTTTTGCGGAGACGTCGCGGTGGGCAAGTCGGTGTTGCTGGCGTACAGTGGTGGTCTGGACACTTCGGTTCTGGTGGGCTGGCTGCAGGACGAAGGTTACGACGTGCACTGTCTGTACGTGGATCTTGGGCAGCCGTGTGAGGATCGGCAGGCCATCCTCAAAAAGGCTCTCGATATCGGCGCAAAGTCCTCCGAGCTGGTGGATGTACGGGAAGAGTTGTGTCGTGATTTTGCGTTTCCGGTACTGCAGTGGCAGGCGCGTTACGAGAACATCTATCTGATGGGTACCAGCATTGCCCGTCCGTTGATTGCCCGGGCCTGTCTGCAGCGTGCACGTGAGGTGGGTGCAGTGGCATTTGCCCATGGTGCTACGGGCAAGGGCAACGACCAGTGTCGCTTCCAGCTTGCCGCTGAAGCTCTGGAACCTTCGGTCCGGATCATCGCTCCGTGGCGGATGCAGAGCTTCCGGGACAGGTTCCCTGGCCGCACAGAGATGCTGGCATACTGCGAAGCGAAGAATATTCCGGTCAAGGCGACGGCAAAGAAGCCGTATTCCAGTGACGAAAACTGCCTGCACATCAGTTACGAGGCGGGTGATCTGGAGGATCCGACGGTCGATGGTCAGTCGATCATTGAATTCGGCATGACGGTGTCTCCGCAGCAGGCTCCGGATCATGAAGAGACGGTCTCGATTCAGTTTGAGTCCGGAGTTCCGGTGGCTGTGAACGGAGTGCGGCTCAGCCCGGGTGCTCTGGTGGCCGAGCTGAACACCATCGGCGGCCGCAACGGTTGCGGTCGAATTGACATTGTTGAAAACCGTTTCGTGGGCATGAAAAGCCGTGGCGTCTATGAGGCTCCGGGGATGACCCTGCTGTATGCGGCTCACCAGGGGCTTGAGCAGATGACGCTGGACCGTGACCTGCTGCACCTGCGTGATACGCTCAGTCCGCATGTCGCCGAGATGGTCTATTACGGATTCTGGTACTGCGCCAAGATGGATGCTCTGATGGCCTTCCTGAAGGAAGCGCAGAAGCCGGTGACCGGCGAGGTGACTCTGACGCTGTACAAGGGCAACGTGCGAGTCAGCAGTCGGAAGTCGCCTTACAGTCTGTACAAGGCCGACATAGCCAGTATGGAAAAGGGTGGTTCATACGATCAGACGGATGCGGAAGGCTTCCTGCGAATCATGGGTTTGCCGCTGCGAGTGCAGGGCTCCGTGCGTCCGCGGTCGTACTGAGTCTTTCAGTGCAGCAGCGGCTTGCGGCAGTCATCAGCCCCGCAGCAGGTGCTCGGGGCTGAAAGCACCGCTGCGCAGGTTCTGAATCAATTCTTCAGCATCCAGTGCCTGCAGTGGGCTCAGTTCATACGTTTCATGCGGGCCAACGGGAACACCGGCGGCCTGCAGCCATTCTGTGGCGATGCGGGTCAGGGCGGCGCGGCAGGTGTCGGCGGAATCGCTGCCGGATTTGTTCTTCACCGGATTGAATTCACGTGGGCGATTGCCTTCGACGATCAGCGTGCGGTCGGCCAGTGGCAGTGCGTCGAAGATAAAGCGTTCCAGTTTGATGGCATTCGGCTGTCCGCCGGGATCGGCGGGTACGGGCCGGCCGTGTTCGTCGACGCAGGCAACCTGCTTGCGGGCGATGTGCAGCGGCAATTGGTTGCCGGTTTCGCACAGGCTTTCGAGGAACTGTCGGTCGAAGACGTGGATGGCCGTATTACCGGCCCAGAAAATCCACTGACCGGCCGGGTTGGACCG
>CAITYU010000011.1 GCA_903896675.1 uncultured Planctomycetaceae bacterium | reverse complement strand
GGCCATCCATCGGGGCCATCCATCGGAGCCATCCATCGGAGCCATCCATCGGGGCCATCCATCGGGGCCATCCATCGGGGCCATCCAATCGGAGCCATCCATCGGGGACACACATCGGGACAGCACGACGGTCGCAGCCCAACCGGGACACCCAACGGGGCCATCCGTCGGGGCACACACACATGGCCACACACAACCCCGGACTTCCAACCCAATCGCCGCCCCCGCGCAGACGCGATCCGACGACCCAGTCCGATTCCTGTTGATTTCTCGCATCAACCCCTCAAACTCGCGAAATTCACCGAATTCCGCGAAAATCAAGCTCGGTTCCTCCCACACACCGCAATCCACTATCCTGCAATTCGAACGCCCCCAACTCGCCGGAATGCTTTTTTCCGCACCACTTGCTAACCTCTTAATGCTAACCGCTTGACCGCATCGCTCACGGCACCAGCCAATCCTGAGCCTGCGCCCCCCCCCACGTTTCAAATGCCCCCCAAAGGCGCCCCCAGCATGTCCCGCCCGGATTCATACCACGTTCAATTCAGCAGCATAGCCATCCCCCTGCGCCTTGCTCGCCACATCAAACCACTGCTCATACTGCTCGCCGCAACTTTAATCACTCGCGCCGATGACAACGGCACCTTCAACGACACCATTCAGCCCTATCTGCAACAGTACTGCGTCGAGTGCCACAATCAGCAGCAGGCCAGGGGTGAACTCAACCTCACCCAGTTCAAAACCCCGCAGGACATCATCAACAGTTTTCGCCGCTGGCAGGCTGTCATCGAATTCGTGGAAGGTGGCGAAATGCCACCCGCCGAATCTCGTCAGCCATCGCTTGAAGAAAGTCAGGCCGTGGTCAAGGCTGTTCGATCCATCCTGATCTCTGAAGCTCGCAAACAAGCCGGTGACCCAGGCGTCGTGCTGCCCCGACGGCTGACCAACACCGAATACGACCTTGCCATTCACGATCTCACCGGCGTTCACATTCGCCCCACGCACGATTTCCCGCCCGATCCCGCCGCCGGCGAGGGATTCAGCAACACCGGTGAAGCACTCAGCATGTCACCCAGCCTCGTGAAAAAATACCTCGTCGCGGCGCAGCGAGTCTCCGATCACATGGTGCTCCGCACGACCGGCCTCACCTTCGCACCGTTTCCCGTCACGTCATGGAACGATCGACGAACACTTGCCGAAGATGCCGTCATCCGCTTCTATCAGCAGCGCGAAGTGCAGCTTTCCGTGTACCTGGAAGCCGCGTGGAGATACCATCACCGAACCTCTGCTCAGGCCAATCTCACCCCCGCAGACTACGCGCTGGCAAACAATCTCAGTCCCCCCTACTTCCAGCAGCTTTACAGATTTCTGGCCGCATTGCCGCAACAGCCCGGTTGTCCCCCCGAACTTCTGCAGGCGTGGTCCGCAATTCCCGCCGCAGCGGCAAACAGCCCGGCTCCGCCGGAACTCACAACCTTCGTGCGGATTGTCGAACACTACCAGTCAGGACTGCATGCACCCGAAGGTCAGTTGATCAAACCCAACGCCGGTAACTGGCCTATCGGCCACCTTGCCGACCGCGCTCGGATCGCCACCAGCCGCAACCAGTACTCAGGCGAGCACTTTCGGCCCACGGCGTTGCTGCGGACGTCACCGGTGCCACCTGCAGACAGGTCGCCAGCAGCCGGCGAATTGTCCCTCTGGATACACGTTCAGCCCGCCTTCGGAACCTCCGGCAGCCCCGTCATTATCCGCAATCCACTGTTTTCGAGGCATGACCAGTTACCCCGAAATCCCGATGAAAGCACCAAACACGAAGTTCAGTCGCTCCGCAGTGTGCTGCAATCCGCTACCGCTGCGGATCTGCCGACACTGCCCTTCGGACAAAACATCACCGGTGAAGCCACTGACGACAGCTTCGTCATTGCCAGCCCTGCGCTGATCCGCATTCCGCTTGGCCCGGATCAGAGCACAACACTCGCCGGCAAGCGCCTGCTGCTGACCGCCGAACTGACAGGGGCTGCTGCCGACCAGAACCCGGTCCTCGTCCACTGCGAAATCTCCCGCACTGCTCCGGACACCACTGCCGGTCAGCTGCTGGCGAACAGCACAGCTCCCTCCATGCAGCAGCTGCGGCCGTTCGCCGCGGCCTTCTGCACTGTGTTCCCCAATCGCTTCTTCTATGTGGACAGCGGGCGAGGCCTGAGTGCGGGGTTTCATCTTGTTGAAGGCTTTTTTCGTGACGACCGTCCGTTCGTCGAGATGGTTCTGACCGCAGCCGAGCGACAGCAGCTCGACGACCTCTGGTCCGAACTCAACTTCATCACCGAAAGTTCCGAAACACTGCTCCGCGGCTTCGTGTGGTTCGAACGTTCTGAACGCGAAGTTCTCCACGATCCGCGATTCGACTTTCTCCGCAGTGAAGACCCCGAACTGATCCAACCGGCCATGCTGGAACGCTTCGAAAAACTGTATCTCGACAAACTTGGCGTGAAACGTCGTGATGACACTCTGGAAGCCGAACAACCGGACGAGCGTTACCGCATGGTGCACGGATTCTTCACTGACGTACGACAGGGACTTGTGCGGCAGTCATCGCTGATGGAGGCAGCGGCACAAAAGGGCCTGCAGGATCTGCTGCAACTGGCGGAAAAAGCCTGGCGCCATCCACTCGCCCCGCCGCAGCAGGAAGCACTCACACAGCTTTACCAGCAACTGCGAACCGAAGGTCAAAAACCGGAGCAGGCGCTGCGCGGCGTGCTGACTGGAATCCTGATGTCACCGGAATTCAGCTACCTGTACTTTCCCTCGGATCAAAGACAGGGACCGCAGCCACTCTCAGCCCACAGCCTTGCCAGTCGGCTCAGTTTCTTTCTGTGGTCATCGCTGCCGGACAAAGAGCTGCTGCAGACAGCCACAGATGGTTCACTGACGGCGGAACCCCAACTGCGGCAGCAGTTGCAGCGAATGCGGCAGGACCCGCGGATCAAATCCTTTGCCCGCGAATTTTTCGGACAGTGGCTACGTTATCGCGATTTCCCGGACCGTGACCCGATCGATGCGGCCGCCTTCAAATGGTATGACGAGCAACTGCGAGCGGCAATGGCCGAAGAACCGGTGCAGGTCTTCACTGCACTGCTGCAGCAGGATCGTCCGCTGACGGAATTGCTGAATGGCGATTCGACGCTGCTGAACGAACGACTGGCTCAGCATTATGGCGGAATTCTTGAACAGAATTATCAGCAGGCACGCTTGAATCGACGCAATCAACTGGCCGCCGCTGGCACCCGCGAAACGACGCAGGCCGAAGCTCAGGCGTGGCTACCCGTGCAGGGCCTGCGCGAAGCCGGACGTAGCGGGATCTTCGGCATGGCCGTAGTTCTTGCCAAAAACTCGGCCGGTGATCGCACCAGTCCGGTCAAACGTGGATTCTGGAGCGTTCATCACCTGCTGGGACAGCATTTTCCCCCGCCACCGGCCGATGTGCCCGAATTGCCCAAATCGGAAGCTGGCAGTGACCGAACAATGCGCGAACTGCTCGTCGCTCACGTCGCCGACCCGCAGTGCGCTATGTGCCATCGGCACTTCGACAGCCTTGGGCTGGCCCTTGAAGGCTTTGACGCCACCGGCCGCGCCCGTACCCACGACCTCGGCGGTCGCCCGATCGACAACACCGCTCTGCTGCCCGACGGTACCACCACGACAGGTATCCCCGGACTCGCCGACTACGTGCTGCAGAAACGTCTTGACGACTTTCTCGAAACACTCTGCCGACGCTTCCTCGGCTACGCACTGGGACGCTCTGTACAGCTGTCCGACCAGCCCCTGCTTGATGACATGAAATCCGCACTCGAACACAACAACTACCGCCCCTCAGTCCTGTTTGAACAGGTCGTACTGAGTCCCCAGTTTCGTCAGCAACGAGGAGACTAAGAACAGGATCGATCGATCGCAGCGACAGCAGCGAGACAGGTCAGGCAGCAACTTATTCGAAAACGCAAAACCACCGCGATCCCCACCGTGAAAACGGACCGCGAGCAAAGAAACTCAGACACGGAAGGAATCCAGGCCACAGGCCGACCCTACTGCCACCGCACACTGAAAACTGAACACTGAAAACCGTTCTCAGTCTTTCATGGATCACAACGACCATCCCGTTCCCGGACGAATGCCGTGTTTTTTATGAATGGAACGGAAAATTTGCCCGGGCTGAAGCCCAGGCTACGGTTTTGTGGTGTGAACTGGAGATTCAGCGGTTGGACAACCGAGTGTTTTGGGAGAAATAAGCCGGGCAGGAATGCCCGGGCCACTTTTGCGCCCCCGGCAACATTCCTGCCCACCGCCCACCGCCCACTGACCACCGCCCACCGCCCACCGCCCACTGACCACTGACCACTGACCACTGACCACTGACCACTGAAAACTGAAAACTGAAAACCGCCCCCCCCCTTATCCCCGCCCCGCCAGCCACGCCCCCAACTCCGACTGCAACGACCGATCCGTCACCAGCTTTCGATAACTGATCCCCAGCGAACCACACTCCTGCTCCAATCGCTCGCTGAAAACCCCGTACTGACGCAGATACTCCTGACGCAGACGCACAGGATCCACCAGCAGCCGCTCCCCGGACCGCTCCAGACTGCGAAACTGAGTCGGTCGGTCAAACGGAAACGTCTCCTCCTCAGGAGCCACCACGCGCAGAATCGCCAGCTCATGCCGCGCATGCCGATACCGCTGCAGCACACCAAACAGCCTGTCCACATCGTCAAAACAATCACTGATCAGGATCACCAGGCTGCGCCGCGACAACGTCGGCAGAATCGACTCCAGCACACCCGCCAGACTCGTCTCACCACCCGGCTCAGCCGACTCCAGCTGCCCCGCCAGCTGCCGAAACACATCCCGATTGCTCGTCGGTCGCTGCGACTGACGCACCACCGTATCAAACAGAGTCAGCCCCACCGCATCACGCTGACTGAGCAGCAGCCACGCCAGCCCCGCCGCCAGCATCCGCGCATACGCAAACTTGCTGATCCCACGCCCCGACCACGCCATGCTCCCGCTCGCATCCACCAGCAGCTGCGCACGCAGATTCGTCTCGTCCTCAAACTCCTTGACATAATACCGCCCGGTCTTGCCGAACGCCCGCCAGTCAATATGCCGAATCTCGTCACCCGGATGATACTCCCGGTGCTCCACAAACTCGACACTGGCCCCCTTCCACGGACTGCGGTGACGACCCATGATCGCCCCCTCCACCAACTGCCGCGCAATCAGCTCCAGACTGCCGAACTGCACCAGTTGCATGGGATCCTCAGGCGCACGCTCCGCTGACATCGTCGCTACCCGCTGTGGCCCGCACCACCGGCGCAGACCGACCGCTCAACGCTCCGTTTCAGACCGGCCGCTCAGCGGACCAGGACTGCAGTCACCCACGGCGACCTGCCGGCATCTTCGCACGACAGTCGCTGAATGGCACGCGCACAATCGCAAAAATCAGCGATAATCAACCGCAAAAACAGACCACCCGCGGCAACGGCAGGAACTACGCCACACGCTCCGCTCGCGGCTGCAGACCACCACTCTGCCACGACCAGCAGCTGAGTCCGCATAACACCCGATCAGCCACCTCCATCGCCGCCACTGCATCCGCACCACTGACCCGCGGACGACGACCCTCACGAATACTGCCCACAAAATCACGCAACTCCGCCGTCAGCGCATCATCCGCCGGTGCCTGCTGCACGTCGCGAGTAATCCACTTGGTGAAGACCTCATCCTTCAGCGTCAGCGGATTCGGAGTCGCTGCAATCACGTCGTGCACCATCGCCGGATTTGCCGCCACCGCAGCACAGGGAGCCCAGCTTGTCACCTGCCGAGTCGTCAGATCAGCCCCCGCGTATCCCCGATCACTCCACACCTGCACCGTTCGCTCCGCTGCCGGATTCAGCCGACTGGCAGTCAGATCCACCACCGCACCACACGACATCCGCAGCCGCGCAGAGGCCATGTCCTCGTGAGGACCAATCGCCACCGCACCAAAGGCATCCACCGACACCACCTCGCTGCCCGTCAGTGACAGCACCAGATCAATGTCGTGAATCATCAGGTCGTGCACCACCCCAATGTCCACCGACCGAAATGAATACGGACTGAACCGCTGACAGCGAATATACAGCGGCCGCCCAACCTGCTTCTGCAGCAACTCAAACGCCGGATTGAAACGCTCCACATGACCCACCTGCAGCAGCGCCCGACGAAACTGCGACAGCCGATGCAGACGCAGCGCCGTATCCAGATCATGCGCCAGCGGCTTCTCCATCAGCACCGCACGGCCGGACTCCAGAAATGGCTTTGCCACCTCTCCGTGCAGCACCGTCGGCACCGCCACAATCACACCGTCCACCAGCGGCTGCACGTCAGCCGCCGCGGCAAACCACCGCGTCCCATGCTTCTCGGCAACCATCCGCCCCTGAGACTCGCGCGCATCCACGACTCCCACCAGCTCCACATCAGACATCCCGGACAGAATCCGGGCGTGATGCTGACCCAGAGCTCCCACGCCGACTACAGCCAGTTTCACTCGTGTCATGCCGCCTTCTGTTCCTCTCCTGCCGGACGCGTTTCCGCCGCCGGCTTGTTGCGAAACGCTTCCCGCGCTCGGCCCAGACGTCCGGCCTTCTGATTCTCAAGGAACGTCAGCAGACTCGCCAGTTCCAGGGGAATCACTCCCTCCAGAGTCTCCGTGAAATGACGCTTCACTTCTTCCAGCGGACGATTGCGACGATACAGCAGACGGAACGCCTCCTTGATCACCTCAATCGTCGAATTCGCAATACCCGCCCGCTTCATACCCACCACATTGATCGTCTTCAGCGTCGGATCATCACTGCCAGCCGCCAGCATGAACGGCGGAATATCGTGCGGTACCCGACAGCCACCACTCACAAAACTCAGGCGACCCAGAGTCGAAAAATGGTGCACCACCGAGTTTCCGCTGACAATCGCATTGTCATGCACATGCACATGCCCGCCCAGCAGCACTCCGTTCACCAGAATCACATGATTGAAAATCCGGCAGTTGTGCGCCACATGACTGTTCGCCATGAACAGATTGCCGTTGCCGATCCGGGTCACCCCGTCCTCCTTCTCCGCACCGCGATTCACCGTCACACCCTCACGGAAACTGTTGTTGTCTCCGATCTCCACACTGGTGTCACCCTCCGACCAGCTCAGATCCTGAGGATCCCCGCCAATCACCACGTGCGAACTGAAACGGTTCCCGGAACCCACCCTGGTGCGCCCCGTCAGCACCACATGACTGGTCAGCACGCAGCCGTCACCAATCTCCACGTCCGGTCCCACCAGGCAGAAAGGCCCGATCTGCACCCCCTCGCCGATCCTCGCCCCGGATTCCACATGGGCCAGTGGAGAAATTCGCGTTTCCATGCTGATCATCCTGATCCTGCAGTCTGTTAACCGCCCTCGCCGACACCACGAAGGCCACGTCGTCCCGCCGCCACACAACCGCCACCACACAACCGCTGCCGCACTGCCGCCACGACCCTCAGGCCGCCCGACCGACCGGCATCACAGTCTGCCCGGCTTCCGTACTCACTATCGTCGACAACACCCGCGCCATCACATGATTCAATTTGTGACCACTTCGACAGGCCACGATCCGACCACTGCTGCTGAAGCCGCTCAGTGCCAGATCGCCAATGCAGTCCAGTACCTTGTGCCGCACTGGCTCGTTCGCCCACCGCAACTCGTTCTCCTGCACCGATCCATCCGCCTCAAATACCACCAGCTCCCGCCGCGACAGATGACGACCAAAACCCGCCGCCTGCAAAGCCTCCACCTCCGCAGCCATCACAAATGTTCGCGCCGCAGCAATCTCACGCAAAAACAGCTCCGGTGTCACCTCCACAGCCCACGACTGCGTCGGCAGCGGAGACTCAGCGCCGTAGTCCAGCCGATAATCAATCACGAGGTCATCACTGCCACTCGGAATACACTCAATCCACTGACCACTCGCCGGTTCAGAAATCCGCTGCAGCTCCGCAATCCGCAGCGCCCGCCGGGAAACACCCTGACCGCACAAACCCGCCCCCAGAATCGCCTCACAGAACGGCATAGCCGAACCATCCATCGCCGGTACCTCCGGCCCGTCCAGCTCCACCACGCAGTTGTCCACCCGCAAGCCCGCCAGCGCAGCCAGCAGATGCTCGGTCGTCTCCACCCGCGCCGCTCCACTCGTCAGAATTGTCCGACGAGCACCAGCCTGCACATGCTCCACTCGGGCTGCCACTTCCGGAGCACCCGCCAGATCCACCCGCCGAAAACGAATGCCCGTACCCACTGCCGCCGGCAACAGTCGCACCCGCACATCCTGACCATGAAATAAACCCGGACCACGCAGGCCCGCAGGTTTTCGCAGCGTCTGCTGCTCAGGTCCCGACCGCTCGCCCGCAGCCATACCCGCTCCCCCGAATTGCCCTGACATCACCGCCACCCTCGCCCCGACTGTCAGCACAGCACCGCCCATCCCCACACCGAAAACACACCGGCAGGCGACCACAAAAAATGCAGTCGCCCACCGGAGACTCACCTGCACAGATCCGCAACGCCGCCACGGATCCGCTCACGCAGACACCAGAACCCGTCAGTTCGTACCAGCCGGTGCCGTCGCACTGGCGGCTCGTGCCGGAGTCTTCGCGGCAGCAGCCGAACCCTGATACGCTTTGTTCAACGACTGCAGCACAATGTCCGTGATGTCGTTCTCGGCTCGGTAAAACACCACCTGCTTGTTCATCCGCTGCACTGCTTCGGCCGGCGGAGTATCCTCTTCGATGTCCTTGCTGTCGAAGCGAATCACCACAGTGTACTCCGCCCACTCCGCATACTTGCGAATCATCGACGTCGTATCCGCGTAAATCACCTTGAACATCTCAGACTCGCGACGCGCCAGCTTCCGCTGCGTCGCTGCGCGGAAAGCCTCAAACTCGCCCTTCGCGTCCAGCAGACCCTTCTCGGCACGCTCATACTCAGCACTGCCCGCCTGAAAACCGCTCTCCTGCAGCTCCTTCTGCATCGCCTGCATCTTCTCCACCATCACCCGCGCTTCGGCGTCACTCTTCTCAATCTCCGCCGCCAGCTCGTCACGCAGCACCTTGAACTTCGCATACCCCTCAAACACCTTCGCCATGTCAATCAAGCCGACACGGCTGGGAGTACGCTCGGCCGCAGGCTTGGCTGCCGGCCGAGCCGCTTCCTGCGCGATGGCAGGCAACTGAAATCCAACGGCCAGCGCAGCCGCCAATGCAACAGCAAGTTTTCTCACGATTAAGGCACTCCTTCGCCAGACTTTGTCCCTCGTCCTGTTGAGGGCTCCCCAACCCGCAAAACATCCGCTCCGCAGGCATGCACGCTGCCGTGTTGTCGCAAACACACGACTCCCGGTCAAGGTGAGGCCCCCGATTCCAGCACCTCACTGCCAAATCCAGACAGTCTGCATACGACACCCGGCAGCTTCTGCCGATAGCCACCACTCACCCGCAGATCCCGCACACACAACCCCCACCAGACACACCACACCCCACCCACACCACAAATCTGAATGTTTTGACCGTTTTTGACGTTTTGACCGCTTGACCATCACGAAACGCACCCTAAAACCCGACCAGACGTGAGCATTTTGAACGTTTTCAGATCTCGCACAGCAGTTTGTCAGTTCCAGTTGGAGCCGCCCCGGATATGAGAATCGCAGTCGTTGGAGGCGGTATTTCCGGGCTTTCTGCCGCCTGGATGCTCTCACAGCAGCATGATGTGACCGTCTTCGAAGCCGAACGACAGCCCGGAGGCCACAGTCGCACCGTCCAGTTCCGCCTCGACAACCGCGACTACTCCATCGACGTCGGTTTCATCGTCTACAACGATCGCACCTACCCCCTGTTCATGGAATTGCTGCGGCTGCTGGACGTCCCCGGCGTGCCCACGGAAATGAGTTTCGCTGTCCGCTGCGACCGCACCGGCCTCGAATACAGCGGCACCAGCCTCAACGGCCTCTTTGCCCAGCGCTCCCGCCTGCTCAGCCCCGCCTTTCTTCGCATGATTCTCGATATTCTCCGGTTCAACTCCCTCGGCACCAGCGACGCTGAACTCGTCGGCTCCACCGAAACCGTCGGACAGTACCTGCGTCGCCGCGGATTCGGCCGCGGCTTCACGGAACACTACCTGCTGCCCATGGGAGCAGCCATCTGGTCCTGCCCAATGGGCACCTTTGCCGACTTCCCCATCCAGTTCATTCTTGAATTCTACCGCAATCACGGACTGCTCAGCCTGACCAACCGCCCGCAGTGGTACACCATCCCCGGTGGTTCTCGGAATTATGTCAACCGCCTGATCCAGCCGTTCGCCGATCGCATCGTCTCCGACGCACCGGTCCGACGCATCCGCCGCTCCGCCACGGCAGTCACCATCGTCACGGACACCGCCGAATCCACCTTCGATGAAGTTGTGCTTGCCTGCCACAGCGATCAGGCACTCGCACTGCTCGAACAACCCACCGCTGACGAAATCCGCATCCTCAGCGGCTTTCCCTACAGCAGCAATGACGTCGTCCTGCACACCGATCACTCCATCCTGCCCCGCAGCCAGCGCGCCTGGTCCGCATGGAATTACCGCGTCGGCCGCGACGACCAACGTGCCACCGTCACCTACAACATGAATATCCTGCAGCACATCCAGGCACCACACACCTTCTGCGTGACACTGAACGATACTGACAGCATCCGACCGGAATCGATCATTTCCCGTCACAGGTTCTCACATCCGATCTTCACCGCACAACGGGCGGCACTGCAGCAGGAACATCGCAGTCTGATTCGCACTCGGCGTACATCCTTCTGCGGTGCCTGGTGGGGCAATGGATTTCATGAAGATGGCGTCCGCAGTGCCCTCGCCGTTTGCCGCGAATTCGGGATCGCCGGCCTGACACCCGTCACACCTCTGCGACTGCAGTCTGCCCCGCCGACTGCCACCAGCGCTGATCTGGCAGCGGTCGGGGGCTGAGCATGCACAGTTGCCTGTATCTCGGAGAAGTGCGACATCGACGGTTCACACCCGTTGCACACGGCTTCCGCTACCGACTGTTTCAGGTGCTTCTCGATCTTGACGAACTGCACCACGTGTTCCGGGGATCGTGGTTGTGGTCGACCAGCCGACCGGCTGTCATGCGGTTCTGCCGTGCTGACCACTTTGGCGATCCGACACAGCCGCTTGCCGAGTGTGTGCGAAACGAGGTCCAGCGGCAGACCGGAGCCCGCCCGACCGGCCCGATCCGACTCCTCACCAACCTCCGCTGCTTCGGCTACGTCATCAATCCGGTCAGCTACTACTTCTGCTACGACGATGCTGGCCGCCACGTCCGGTCGGTGCTGGCCGAGGTCCACAATACGCCCTGGGGCGAGCGACACTGCTACGTGCTGCCGGCACCTCAGGATCCGGACACCGGTCGAATCCGCCAGTTGACAAATCAGAAGGACTTTCACGTGTCACCCTTCATGCCAATGGCCATGGCCTATCGCTGGCAGATTCGTGAACCCGGTGAACAGCTCAGTATTCACATCGAAAACCATTCGCTCACTCCGGCCGCTGCGACAGAGGATTCCGCCCGCCAGCACCCGGTGTTTGACGCCACACTGCAGCTCACACGCCGCGAAATCACCCCCGCAGCGCTCCGCAGTGTCCTGCTGCAGTATCCCCTGATGACGCTGAAAATTCTGCGCGGCATCTACTGGCATGCCCTGCGGTTGTGGTGGAAAGGGGTTCCATTTGTGCCGCATCCCAAACATCAGCCTTCAGCCGGCCTTTCGACAGGCTGAAAATTCAATCCGTTTAACAGGTACCGGTTGACCGATTTTGTCTGGTTTTCACAGAGTTGACAGGAGTCTGCATGTCCTCACAATCGCCCCGCTTATCCCCGTTCGCCTGTGACCGCGTTCCCGCTGCCACCCCCAGCCGCAATCCATCAGCAACTGCCCCGCCGGCCCCGCCGGCCCCGCCGGCCCCGCCGGCTCCGCCGGTCACCAGCCAGACCGAACGTCGCTGGCTCTGCCTGATGGAACGTTTCTCACGTCGCATGCTCCGCAGCAGCCTCAGCGGCCTGCAGTTCGGACAGCTTGTCATGGAACACGACCAGACGAGCGAGCGATTCGGAGACCTCTCCCGCTGTGCTCTCTCAGGACATGTCCGACTCAGCTCGCCGCGTTTCTTCCGCAGACTCCTCAGCGACGGACTGCTCGGAGCTGCCGAATCCTACCTCGAAGGCGAATGGGTCTCCGATGAACTGACCGACCTGTTCCGGGTCCTGCTGAAAAACGAACACGTCCTCGCAAAGGTCTCGTCACCACTCACGCGGCTGTCCCAGCTGCGGCACCGCTGGCAGCACTTCCGCAATCGCAATTCAAAGTCCGGCAGTCGCCGCAACATCCAGGAACACTACGACCTCGGAAATGACTTCTTCCGACTGTTCCTCGACCCCACCATGCTCTATTCGTCCGCCATCTTCCCCAGCGACCAGTCCTCCCTCGAACAGGGCTCCATCGAAAAAATTGACCGCGTCTGCCGCATGCTGAAACTGCAGCCGGATGATGATGTGATCGAAATCGGCAGCGGCTGGGGAGCCTTTGCCGTGCACGCCGCCACACACTACGGCTGCCGCATCACCACCACCACAATCTCCGACGAACAGTTCCGCATGACCTCCGAACGCGTTGAACAGGCAGGCCTCGCCGAACGCGTTACGGTCCTGAAACGCGATTACCGCGATCTCGATGGCCAGTACGACAAACTGGTCTCCATCGAAATGATCGAAGCCGTCGGACGCAAATACCTGCCCGGATACTTCCGCAAATGCGGTGAACTGCTGAAAGATGACGGAGCCATGATGATTCAGGCCATCACACTTCCCGAACAAAGGTATGCCGGCTACGAAGATTCCGTCGACTTCATCCAGAAGTACATCTTCCCGGGCGGCTTCCTGCCCTCCATCTCCATGATGCAGCGACACGTCTGTGAAGAAACGTCATTGCGACTGATCTCCATGGATGACTTCGGACTGCACTACGCACGGACCCTGAGACTCTGGAACGAACGCTTCCACGAACAACTGGACGCCGTCCGGGCTCTGGGGTTCTCGGAACGCTTCATCCGCATGTGGCGTTACTACCTCTGCTACTGCGAAGCCGCGTTCCTCGAACGCGCCATCGGGCTGGTGCAGGTCCTCTGGGCCAAACCCGCCTCACCGCTCCGCAGCCCCTGCTGAAACGCCCCCCCAACACCACGCGCTCCACCCCGACTCCATTCACCACTCAAACACCCGGAATTGCAATCATGGCTCTGCTGCACCTGATGACTCCCCTGATCGGCATGGCCGAAGCCGGCAGACTTCCCGATCCGCTCGTTCGCACCGGCATTCGCAGACTCCTCAAAGCCCGCCTCACCGAACTGCAGGCACTGACACCTGACCAGCAGATGCAGCAGTTCCGCCGCTTTGCGGAACAGGCGTGGAGCGGACCCATGGCTGTACTGCCCGAAAAAGCCAATGAACAGCACTACGAAGTGCCCGCCGAATTCTTCGGACTCGTCCTCGGAACACGCCGCAAATACAGTTGCTGCTGGTGGGATGACAACACCTCCACACTCGAACAGGCCGAAGACAATGCCCTGAAAATCACCTGCGACCATGCACAACTGGCAGATGGACAGCAGATCCTGGAACTGGGCTGCGGCTGGGGATCACTCAGCCTGTGGATGGCCGAACACTACCCGCACGCTTCCATTACCGCCGTTTCCAACTCGCACTCACAAAGACAGCACATCCAGGCTGAAGCCGAACGCCGCGGACTGCAGAACCTGCAGATCATCACATCCGACATCAATGACTTTCGCACCAGCCGGACATTTGACCGAGTCGTCTCGGTGGAAATGTTCGAACACGTGCGCAATCACCAGCTCCTGTTCAGCCACATCAGCTCATGGCTGAAACCCGGCGGACTGCTGTTCGTCCACATCTTCTGCCACCATCGGTACGCCTACCCCTTCGAAGTTCACGATGACTCGGACTGGATGGCCCGCTACTTCTTCTCCGGCGGGATGATGCCCTCGCAGAACCTTCTGCTCCACTGCCAGCAGCACCTGCAACTGACGAACCAGTGGCTGTGGGATGGCAAACACTACGAAAAAACCAGCAATGCGTGGCTGCAGCGGATGGATGATCAGCAACCCGCCGTGGAACGTATCCTGAAAGCCGCCTACGGCAGGGACTGGAAACGCTGGCAGTCCCGCTGGCGGATGTTCTTCATGGCCTGTGCCGAATTATTCGGCTACCACGGCGGGGACGAATGGTTTGTGTCGCACTACCAGTTCCGCCAACCGGAAGGCAACTGAAAATTCATTTTTTGGGCAGCCGATCAACGGGAAAAATTCCTGCTTTTCCCACGCCGCTCGCTCTGCATTTGCATTCCGGACGGACGACTCTACCATGCCTTCTGCAGGCCCCTGTGGCCCTGCCGTCTGACGGCATCGCTTTCGGATCTGTGCAACCGCCGATCATGGTGCCTTCCTGCAGCACCGCCTGCTCGAATTTCCACATATTTCTCAAAACCCTCCCGTTTTTCTGTCAGCAAAAAAAAGGTGCAGCGTGGCCTCCATCGACGAAAAAATTCGTTCCCAGAAGGAACTGCTCGATCAGCACACTCGCGAAATGGTCAAATGGCACTTCAGTGATGATACCGGCTGCCAGTTCTGGCTCGAAAAGAAAAAAGAATTCAATTTCGATCCCCTGCGGGACGTCAACTGCTTCGATGACCTGAAGAAATTCCCGCTCTTCGAAGACGAATGGCTCCGCGGCGGCCCCATGCGACGCTGGGTCCCACAACCCCTCCAGAACAAACCCATTTACGTGTTCGAAACCGGCGGCACCACCGGCATCCCGAAATCACGCGTTGTCGTGGAAGATCACTGGATCGATTACGAACTGTTCAGCGATACACTGCCGGAAGAATCCTTCCCGCGCGGCTCAAACTGGCTGATGCTCGGACCCTCGGGCCCCCGCCGGCTCCGCCTCGCCATCGAACACCTCGCACAGCACCGCGGTGGTATCTGCTTCTGCGTCGACCTTGACCCCCGCTGGGTCGTCAAACTGCTCAAAAAGGGAAAGATCGACGAAGCGAAGGAGTACAGCGCACACTGCATCGATCAGGCGCTCACAATCCTGTCGGCCAACAACGACATCCAGTGCATGTTCACCACCCCCAAACTGCTGGAAGCACTTGCCCTGAAACTGATGGATCAGGGCAGCAGCATCGAAGAAGCCGGTATCAAGGGCATCTTCTGCGGCGGTACCGAATTTACTCAGCAGTGGTATCGGTTCGCTCGCGAAGAACTGCTCGGCCCGAATGTCTACATCACCCCCACCTACGGCAACACCCTGATGGGGCTGGCCTGCGGCAAGCCCCATGATCCGGCTGACAACTACAAAATCACCTACTTCGCCCCGCAGCCGCGTGCCGTGATCGAAGTGGTGGACTTCGATGACCACAATAAACTGGTCGAATACGGTGCCACAGGTCGTGTGAAACTGTACACAATGACCAAAGAATTGTTTGTGCCCGGATTCCTGGAACGCGACGAAGGCGAACGTGAACTGCCCCACGAAAAATATCCGTGGGATGGTGTCAGCAGCGTTCGCCCTTACCACGTGTTTGCCAAAACAACCACCGTGGGAGTGTACTGAGAAGAACCTTCGAAACTGAACCCGCCGGGTGTCCCGCACACCCGGCGTTTTGAATTTCCTGCACAGCGCCACGTCGCCATTGCACGCCGCTCTGCTGCTTCAACCGCACTTTTCGCCAAAGACTTTTGCCATGTCTGTTGTTGAGATTCCCGTCATCCGCTGGGGCAAGCCGTACGAGTCGCTGGAAAAGGCCGAAGTCGTGCACTTCGAGACCGGTGAAGTCATGGCGCGGATGCACCAGGCAAACGCCGGCCTCGTCCAGATGGACGCTCGCAAAGCCACAAAGGCCCGCGAAGCCCTGAAACAGTTTTCCTGTGCCGAACTGATCGAAAAATGCCGGCAGGCCGCTGACCTGTACCTCACTGCGGAACTGCCGCTCGGCAATGGAACTCAGACCCCCGAACAGTTCTGCTCCATCCAGTCGGCAACCACCGGGCTGCCGCTGAACATGTGCCGGGCCAACATGAACAAAAACGCCTTTGTGCTCAAGCACATGGGTGACATGCTCGACGCACTCACACGCGGCCTGCCACTCGATATCCTCTCCCGCGGCTACGGGATGGAATCCCGCAATGTGATGGTCAGCTACCAGGCCACCACACCCGTGCTCGGACTCGTCCTGCCCTCGAATTCCCCCGGAGTTCACACGCTCTGGCTGCCAGCCGTCCCGCTGCAGATCGGTCTTGTGCTCAAGCCAGGCTCCTCAGAACCGTGGACGCCCTATCGCATGTACGAAGCGTTTGCTGCCGCCGGAGTCCCGCGTGAGGCATTCTGCCTTTACCCGGGGCCTCATGACGTCGGCAACAAAGTACTCGAAACCTGCAACCGTTCGATGATTTTCGGCGGTCAGGCAACGGTCGACAAATACCATGGCAACCCGAAAGTGCAGGCACACGGACCTGGCTTCAGCAAAATCCTGCTGGGCGACGACCTCGTCGACCGCTGGGAAGACTACCTTGACGTGATGGTCAAAAGCGTGGTTATGAACGGTGGTCGAGGCTGCATCAACTGTTCCGGAATCTGGGCGTCACGGCACACTGCGGAAATTGCCGATGCCATCGCACAGCGGATTGGACCGATCGCTCCGCTGCCCACAACCGATCCGAATGCCGCCATCGCCGCGTTTACCACTGCCGGTGTTGCTGAGGCTGCCAGCAATCAGATCGACGCCGGACTCAAGCCGGGTGTCGTCACGGACGTCACTGCGAAATACCGCGGCGGCGAGCGTCTTGTCAGGCAGGAACGCTGCGACTACCTCAGACCTACCGTCCTGCACGTGACCGACTGCGACAACTCCATGGCCAACACGGAATACATGTTTCCGTTTGTTTCCGTGGTCCAGTGTCCCCAGGACAAAATGCTCTCCAGAATCGGACAGACACTCATTGGCACCGCCATCACTGCCAATGACAAATGGATCACAGAACTTGTCGACGCTCGCAACATCGACCGACTGAATGTCGGACCGATTCCGACCTGTGCCTTGAACTGGCTGCAACCGCACGAAGGCAACATCATCGACTTCCTGTTCCGCAATCGCGCCTTCCAGAACAGCCTGCCACCGGCACACTGAACCGTTCGCAGACGGGATTCAGGCCGACTGCCCGCTTGACTGACTGCTGTTTTCCAATCAGAGTCCGCAGGTCTTTGTGAAACAACAGTTAAAGGGCAGGGCAGTGGCTCGAAGTTCTTCCCGATCGATTCGCCGCAGCCGTCCGGCGTTCCGGTTCATCGACCTGTTTGCTGGCATCGGAGGCCTCCGCAGAGGCTTCGAACAAATCGGCGGACACTGCGTATTCACAAGTGAATGGAACGCTCAGTCCCGCAGGACCTACGCCGCAAACTTTCGTGACGACGACCAGCACCTGCTGGCCGGTGACATTACCCTGATCGACGCTGCTGATATTCCCCGGCACGATGTCCTGCTGGCAGGATTCCCCTGCCAGCCGTTTTCCATCGCCGGAGTCAGCAAGAAGAACTCGCTCGGCCGCGCCCACGGTTTCCGCGACGCAGCCCAGGGGACGCTGTTCTTCGACGTCGCCCGCATCATCGAACACCACAAGCCGGCCGCCTTTCTGCTGGAAAACGTCAAGAATCTTGCCAGCCATGACAAGGGTCGCACGTTCCAGGTCATCGTCCGCACACTGCAGGAAGAACTCGGTTACCAGAACCTGCACTGGCGAATCCTCAACGCCAAATGCTGGGTACCACAGAATCGCGAACGCATCTTTCTGGCCGGATTCCGCGATTCCAACGGTTTTTCCTTTGACAATCTGCCCGTGCCTGATCCAGCCAAAGGGCCCCGCCTCAGCTCCATCCTGCACCCCGAAGATGGCAGCGAACCGCCGGATGAACCCTATACGCAGGGCCCCCGCGGCATCGTCAATCCCAAATACACCCTGTCCGATAAACTCTGGCAGTACCTGCAGAACTATGCTGACAAACATCGTGATAAAGGCAACGGCTTCGGCTTTGGACTGGTTGGACCGGCTGACGTCGCACGCACCCTCTCTGCCAGATATCACAAGGATGGTTCAGAAATCCTCATCGCCCAGCCGGGTCGCAATCCCCGCCGACTGACTCCCCGCGAATGCGCTCGATTGATGGGGTTTGAACGACCGGGTGAAACATCCTTCGTCATACCTGTCGCCGATACCTCTGCCTACACCCAGTTCGGCAACGCCGTGGTGGTCGACGTCATCGCCGCTATCGCCGAACACCTGCGACCGTGGCTGCCCGACCGCAGTGCACCACCGCGACAGCGGCACCTGCCTCTGCCGGTCACCACGGACGACTGACCGCCGCGCAAACGCTCCTCTGAACCACAGAATTTCGCCTCCGAAATTGTTGTCAACAGCGTGGCGGATCAACCCGGAATTCTGTCCTATACCCATCAGAGGTTTTACTCGGTCGATCTCAGATCGACCTGCCAGGACTCACAGCCGAGTCCTGACGCAGGCGGGGTTCCGCGGTCACGGCGTTCTATGTGGGATCGCCCTGCGCGCGGGCTGAACCGCGCCTGCAGCCTGCAACGGGAAAGCACAGGAGTCACTGAAGATGCTGAAGAAATTGATGGCCGGAGCAGTGGTGCTGGGAATCGCCGGAGGTGCTGTTGCCTTTCAGGGGCCACCAGCCGGAAAACTGATCCGCGGCACGCGCGGAGCTGACACGCTGTACGCCCACGCCATTTCAGGGGAACCCGAAATTGCACAGGATTACCAGAACGCCGGAACAGGCGCCACTGGCCCCAACGGCGAAACACTCCGCGCTGATGATCCGAATGATCCCGTACTCGCTGCCACGCGAACATACTTCGCCGGACAAACCTATGACGATCACCTGAAAACCATGATCGGTGGACAGGGTGCCGACAAATTCATCATCAAAACCTACATCTCAGGCAAACCTGCCATCGTCGCCAGACACGTCAATGATGACGGCACAATCAACTGGGGCGGAGTCGCCGGAGAAAATCAGAACGTCCATGATCACTGGACCGAATTCATCGGATATGTCCAGATCAATGACTTCAACCTGCAGCAGGGAGACTCTCTGCAGGTCCGCGGACACACCGTAGCCCTCAAATCACTCGAAGTCATCGATGGTGACACACTCATCGTTGTGCAGTCGCAGCAGGGAAATGGCGGCGGGGCGCACGACGAAGACGTACTGGGATTCATCGTGGTGAAAGGAGTCGCATTGACGGCGGCTGACGTTCAATTCGTCGGAACCAATGACGGCATCGCCAAAACATGGACCGACTTCCAGAACCTGATCGCCTATTACGACCTGCTCGCAGACACACTGACCGATGGACAGCTGATCGTACGACGTCGCGGAAACAGCGTACCCATGTTCCCGTATCCGTTCGCTGACCAGACCACCGGTCACGCCTGCGGCTGCGGCAATGCGGTGTGCAATACCACCGCTCCGTAAATCAGCTGATCACAGCCGGAGTTGCCGTGGTGGATCCCCTGCCACACCGCCACGGCACTCCTCGCTTTCAGCTCTCCACAGACGAAAAAATTCCCCCGTCATCCCGAATGTCCAGATGAATCGTGTTCGCTCGACAGCACACCGGACAGTCTTCCACCAGCACCTGACTTTCTCCCTCACTCACATCCACCGGAATCACAATCTCCTCACCGCACGAATCACAGATGTAACTGGCTTCGGCAGCCGCGGATGCAGCCCGCGGCCTGCCAACCATCTCCGCATCCGCCACAGGAATCTGCTCACCCGCAACCAGCACACCGCACGACCAGTGCAGCACCTCCAGCGATGACTCATCCGCCAGACGGTGATCGGCACCCACCGCAATCAGCACATCCTGCGAAAAACCCCACTGCTCAATCAGCTCCACGGAATCAGCCCACGGCACAATCTCGTCCTGCGGGCTGTGCAGAATCAGCACCCGACCTGTCAGTGGCCTGAACGGCTGCCAGCGTTTCCACGCCGGACACAGCAGCACGCGAGGCGTCTCGCCGCAGTCCAGACTCTGAGCAATCACGGCACCACGGGACGCCCCCACCACCACATCCGGACGCTGCTCGCGAAACGCCGCCTCCGCCTGTCGCACCGCCAGTGACAGATCATCAGCATCCAGCAGAGGATTACAGACGTCGTGCCCCCGCGCCCTCAACCAGCTCGGCTTCACACCGCCAGGCACCGAACGCCAGCCATGCAGATACAGGATCTTCACACCTCAGACCCCCAAACACGCCACAGAACCGTCACCACACACCAGACAATACCTGAACAACTCCCCCACAGCCAGCCCCCCACTCCCTACCCCCCCCACTCCCTACCCCCCCCCACTCCCTACCCACCCCACCCCCAACCGAAAACCGAAAACCGAAAACCGAAAACCGAAAACCGAAAACCGAAAACCGAAAACCGAAAACCGGCTATTATTCAGGGCACTGCTCGCCCCGCCCTCCCACACACGTCGCCCCCGCACCGCCTATGAAATCCCTCACCGACAAAATCGTGCTCTGGCTCGCCGAAGGCGGCGGTCTGGGACGAATCCCCATAGCACCCGGCACCTTCGGCAGCCTGTGGGGACTGCCCATCGGCTTCCTGTTCTGGCATCTGCAGTGGCCCCCTGTCTTCCGCGGACTCGCATGGCTGGCACTCTTCCTGCCAGGTATCTGGCTGTGCAGCCGCGCCGCTCAACTGCGACAACGCAAGGACCCAGGCAGCGTCGTCTGGGACGAAATCACCGCCTTCCCCCTCGTCTGGATCGCTGCCGAATTCTCATGGCCACTGCTGCTGACAGGCTTCCTGCTGTTCCGCCTGTTCGACATCGCCAAACCGTGGCCCATTCGCCAGTTCGAAAAACTTCCCGGCGGACTGGGTATCATGGCGGACGACCAGATCGCCGGACTCTACGCCGCCGCCGTCCTCGCACTCATCTTCTGATGCAACCAGCCTGTCCGCCCTGCCTGCACTCGCGTTACCGCAATGTCGTCACCAGGTTGGCATCACGACTCAACAACCACTTACCATTCACCCGCCTGAAGATGGACAGAGTATATCCGGAACGTTCGATGGGACGATCGGCGCCGGGCGGAGTAATCGCGAGCGCCAGACGATTCCAGAGATACGCAAGGTCCCCCGAAACTTCCACCTCGTGAATGTCCGAAACACTCTCAAACTTCGGCAGCGCAGCCCCCGCCGACGCCCGCGCAAGACTCGCAAATTCCTCACGCCGCATCGGACCCCGACCAGGCAGCAGAAACACCACATCCTCCGTCATCAGACTCAGAATCGTCTCCGCATCCCCCGCCGCCGTCGCAGACAACCACGTCGCCACAACACCACGAATCTGCTCCTCATCACTCTGCATAAACACCTCCCCCAAACCTCACCCCACCCGGCCCCCGGCCCAACCACGAGACAACATACCGCCAGTCTAGAAGCCCAACCCCTCCACGCCAATCCCCACCCCCCCAATCCAACGAACAACACCACTGGAACCCCCACCCAAATCTCTGGCCGAATTCCGTGGGCCCGCGCCCTCGCCCTGGTACTCGCCCTCGCAATCGAAAAACGGATCGGGACCAGACACCGAGCCTCCCGTGCGGTGAATCTGCAGCGGACTCTCCCCGCCGACTTTGATCCCCGGCATCAGCAATTTCCGAACAACCGCCCCACACCGAACCTGCCATTCCGTGTCAAAAAAATTCCCGCACCGCCAACCGCTCACTAAAAACTGTTACCCCCTATCGCTGCCAATCCCTGCACTTCCCCACACTTTCCCATGCTTCCGCGTCCTTCCGCGTCCTTCCGCGGCAAAAAAACATCCCCCCTCCTCACATCTGACTGCTTCCGCCGACGGTTCGCCTCAGTCTGTCACAATGGCCTCTTCATTTCGTATCCACCGCCCACCTGCCCACCTGCCCACCTGCCCACCTGCCCACCGCCCACCGCCCACTGCCCACTGCCCACTGCCCACCGCCCACTGCCCACTGCCCACTGCCCACTGCCCACTGCCCACTG
>CAITYU010000010.1 GCA_903896675.1 uncultured Planctomycetaceae bacterium | reverse complement strand
CCCACTGATCCAGCGCCGCAACAACTCAATTCCCCGCTCGTCAGGCACGCTGCTGGCAAGCGGTGGCATCTGCCCAGCCCCACGCTGACTTACCCTGTGCAGCAACACCGAACTTTGCGGCCGACCCGGCTGCACCAGCGCGGGCTCAGTCAACCCAAACGCATTGTGTACAGGCTTCACGCCAATCAGCTTCTGCTGCTCAGTCGTTGCCGTAAACTCAGCACTGAACTGACTGTTTCCACCACCAGCCTCCACATGACAGCCGGCACAGTTGGCATGCAGGTACGATCGAGCACGCAATGAAAGATCCTGGCTTTCATCCAGCGGGTCCACCAGTTTCCCCAGCTGGTCCGGTGACTTCGCCGGCGGATTTCGAAAATACCCCAACTCCGCCAATACCTGCAACTGGTTTCCCGCATGGTCCCCATAATCCTGCGTCCGATTCATCTGCAGCTCACACAAGCCCAGCACATAGTTGGCCGCTCGTGAATGACACACCATGCACTCCGCCCGACTGGGATAATGCCAGCTCTGCAGACGCTGACCACCCGCTGCCCCGGCATCCCGGATCACAAACTGTTCGTCCAATCCACCACGGCCAACCAGTTCGGCATCCGTCTGCTGCTCGTTCCAGCGATACGAATACCCCGCCCACTCGTTCTGATCACGCACCATAATCCGCGTCTCAATCCAGCGACGACTGTCAGCCCGCCCCGCCTCCCGCTCCAAAGCAAAACTCTTGACCAGTACCGACCCGTTGGGAAACGTCCAGCCCCGATTCGACGTGTATTCAATCTGTCCCTCATCCGGTACCGCCAGCCACCGCTGCTTCCACGCACCATCAGACCACAACTGAGCATTTACGGAATACGGCAGGACACCGGCCGACGTCCGCTGCGTCGCCACGTCCGCAAACAACCCAGTCTCACTCAATCGCTGCGGAAAGTCGACCACAGGCTCAACGGCAGCCTGCTCCAGACGATACAGCCCACCACCATGGTCCACCACCAGCAACTCGCCCGCGTGGTTCTGAGCAAATCCGGTGATCTGCAGCGTCGTATCAGCCAGCTCACGATGTTCCACCACTCGCTCACCATCATGCCGAATCGACCAGATTCGCCCGGTCGAATAATCACCGTAAATGAAACTGCCGTCCAGTCCCGCAAGCCGAGTCCCCCGATACACCACACCGCCCGTCAGACTGCGAAATTCAGAATGATGATGCTCAGCCACCGGATCCGTGATCGGCTCCGCACCACGACGACGCTGCTCATAAAACGGATGACTGCCCTCCTGCACACTCCAGCCGTAATTCTCGCCCCTGCGCACCAGATACACCTGCTCCCACAGATCCTGACCGTTCTGACCCACCCATAGCTGATTCGACTGCCAGTCATAAGCCATCCGCCACGGATTGCGAAAACCATAAGCCCAGATCTCAGGCCGAGCGCCAGCCACACCCACATAAGGATTGTCGGGCGGAATTGAGTAGGGCCGGTCGGCCGCTGGCTGATCCACGTCCAGCCTGAGCATCACGGCCAGCAGATCATCCACACCCTGCCCCGTCGCCAGCGGATCGCTGTCCGATGTTCCGTCACCCGTCGGACAGTACAGATATCCGTCCGGACCAAATGCCAGATCCCCACCATTGTGACCGTTCGAATCCCATTCCAGAATCACCAGCTCACTGTCCGGGGACAGCAAACGATCGCCGTCCCGCTGCACAGTGAACCGGCTGATCCGATTCTGCTTCTTCTCAGCTTTCACCGGCCCGTTCGATACGACATACAAATAGCCATTCTGTACGTACCGCGGGTGAAAGCAGAACCCGTAAATCAGGCGATCCAGCGCAAGCAGTGGCCGGCTTTCAGCCACATCCGCAACATCTCTGCAGACTCGCAATCCACCCGGGTCCGGCCAGTCTCCTGCATGGTCCACAAACACCAGCCTGTCCGAACCAGGCTCCGCCCGCAAAAAAACCGGCTTGAACAACGGCAACTGCGGATAGACACGCACGACACGAAATGGCAAGGGTGGCTCGGGAGAACCCCGCAGCCGACTATTCACCCACGGAACTCGCTGCCGTTCGGATTTCTGCCCGGATGCCTCAGGCGACACCCCGCACAGCAGCCAGAGCGCCAGCAGGGTTGCCACAGCGCGACTGACCACACGCCCGGCCTGACACAAACACAGCAACTCGTTCAACCTTCCCACAAGCAGACTCCTTAAACCAGCAGGCCGTTCACCACTGTCCCATGCACGTCCGTCAACCGATAGTCACGCCCCTGAAATCGATAAGTCAGCGCCGTGTGGTTGATCCCCAGCAGATGCAGCACCGTCGCATTCAGATCATGCACATGCACCGGGTCACGCACAATGTTGTACGAAAAGTCGTCCGTTTCGCCGTATACCGTCCCGCCGCGAATGCCACCACCCGCCAGCCAGATGGAGTAACAGCGGGGATGATGGTCACGACCATAGTCCGTGGCCGTCAGAGTCCCCTGGGAATACACCGTGCGACCAAATTCGCCACCCCAGATCACCAGAGTATCCTCGAGCAGTCCCCGCTGCTCAAGATCCCGCACCAAAGCCGCAGCAGGCTGATCCGTATCGTAACACTGACTGCGAATGCCGCTCGGCAGACTGCCGTGCTGATCCCAGCCCCGATGATACAACTGCACAAACCGCACCCCACGCTCCGCCAGTCGCCGCGCTAAAATACAGTTGGCCGCGAATGTTCCCGGCTTTTTCGATTCCGGACCATAGGCCTCAAAAACAGACTCAGGCTCCCCCGACAAATCCGTCAGCTCCGGCACCGAACGCTGCATCCGAAATGCCATCTCGTACTGATCAATCCGAGCCCCGATCTCGGGGTCTGCGTCCGACTCCGCATGCAGCCGATTCATCGCAGCCACATCATCCAGCATCGCCCGACGACGCTGACGACTGATCCCCGGAGGATCTGACAGGTACAGCACCGGATCCTTCCCCGGACTGAATCGCACACCCTGATAACGCGGCGGCAGAAATCCCGCACCCCACATGCGTTCATGCAGGGGTTGCGCATTCGTCGGACCGCTCGGACGCGAAATCATCACCACAAATGCCGGCAAATCCGCATTCTCTGAACCCAGACCATAAGACAGCCACGCCCCCAGCGCAGGACGACCCGCCAGCTGATGCCCCGTCTGCAGCAATGTCATCGCCGGGTCGTGGTTGATCGCCTCCGTGTGCAGAGTCCGCACCAGACAAATCCTGTCGGCAATCGCCCCCGTGTGCGGCAGCAACTCACTGAGCCACATTCCGGAATCACCGTGCTGAGAATACCGGAAGACCGAAGGACATACCGGAAATCGCTGCTGGCCAGCAGTCATCCCCGTCAGCCGCTGACCACCACGTACCGACGCCGGCAGGTCCTGATTGAACTGCTGTGCCAGCCCGGGCTTGTAGTCAAACAAATCCAGTTGCGAAGGCGCCCCCGCCTGCGTCAGCCAGATCACCCGCCGCGCCTTTGGCATCACATGAGGCAGCCCCGCCAGACCACCAATCGTGGACGCCTCGATTCCAGTTCCCAGCAATCCAGCCAGCGCCGCCAGACCCGGTCCAGCCATCCGCCTCCCCAGAAACTGCCGCCGCGCTACCAACGCCTGAAAGTTCATCGGCTCATCCCATTCGCGATGCAAAAACAAACACACCTCCACCCAACCGCAGCCTCGGCTT
>CAITYU010000009.1 GCA_903896675.1 uncultured Planctomycetaceae bacterium | reverse complement strand
TGGAGCCGACTTGCTCCGGTTGAAAAAGGCAGTGTTTTTGGGGTGGTGGGGTGCGTCAGTGGCCCGGGCTAAAGCCCAGGCTACGGTTTTGTCCTCGGCACGAGTCTTACCCACTCTGACCACTGACAACTGACCACTGACCACTGACAACTGACAACTGACAACTGACAACTGACAACTGACAACTGCCCCTAATTTCGCACTGCCGTTGTCAACGGCGTCACCGGATTCGCTATCAACCGCCCCTGCTGCTCGTTCAACCGACAACGCGGCAAACGCGGCAAAACAGACTCCGCAAATAATCGACACTCCTCCGCATGCGGGTAACCACTGAGAATGAATGCTCGCATGCCCATGTCCATGTAGACGTTCAGCTTCGCCAGCACCTGCTCCGGATCACCCACAATCGCACTGCCACAGCCGCTGCGAGCCAGTCCGATGCCGGACCACAAACAGGGTTCCAGATACAGATCACCCCCCGCCGCTGCCCGCAGCTCGTCCTGCCGCCGCACTCCCGCACTCTGACTGTCCTGCGATCGATTCCTGATCTCCTGCCCCCGCGCTCGATCCAGTTTCGAAATCAACTGATCGGCTGCCGCCCGCGCTGCCCGCTCCGTCTCACGCACAATCACATGAATCCGCAGCCCGAAATCCACCGTCCGACCATGCTCGGCTGCCTGCCGACTGAGACTCTGCATGGTTTCACTCAACTGCCGCTCCGTCTCAGGCCACATCAGATACACATCACAGTGCTTCGCACACAACGCCTGCGCTGCCGGTGAAATGCCGCCGAAATACAGCAGCGGTCCGCCATTCTGCTGGTACGGCTGAGCCGGTTCGCTGCTCGACAACTCAAACTGATAGAAGCGTCCACGCCATTCCAGCGGACCTGTCCGCCCCCACAACGCCTGCAGTATCTGAATCACTTCACTGCTGCGGGCATACCGATCCTCGTTGCTCTCCTTCAATCCCGGCAGATCTGAAGAAATCACATTCAGACACAACCGCCCCTCGCTCAGATGATCCAGCGTCGCTATCGCTCGCGCCAGCATCGGTGGCCACACCTCGCCCATCCGCAATGCCACCAGTTGGCGAATCTGCTGAGTCCGACCGGCCATCGCCGCCGCAAACGTCAGGGCATCCTGACCGGCTATCCAGCCCGATGGCAGCAGTATGTTGTCGTACCCCAGCCTGTCAGCCTGCTGCACAATCTCACTGCAGTGCCTGAATGAACTGCGCAACTCTCCGTCCGGAACACCCAGATATCGGTAATCATCACTGCACAGCGCCGAAAACCATGCCACCTCCGCCTTCCGCTCAGTTGTCCTGATCCGCACTTCACTCATCTGCACCAACCCTCCTTCCCACTCAGCAGGACCGAATTCTCACACCACCAGCCTCCAGACGCTGCCGCAGCTCCCGCAGCAACTGCTCTGCCTCTGGTGTGTCACTGTGAATGCACACCGAATCCGCCTGCACAATCAACTCCACACCACACCGGGAACTCAGTCGCTGCTGCTGCACCAGCCTCAGCACACGCTCAGCCACCACTGCCGGATCCCGCAATACCGCCCCGTCTGAATCCCGCGGCAGCAATCGCCCGACAGCATCCACTCCGCGATCCCCAAACGCCTCACGCACACCACGCAGCCCAAAAGCCTCCGCCAGCTCAGGCAGCATTGATCCCGCACGTCCACACACCGCTGCACCCGGCAGCTCCTGCCGCACCACCTCCAGCAGCAGCTCTGCCAGCTCCCGACGCTCACACGCCGCATGATACAGCGCACCATGCGGCTTCACACGCCCCACCACAATCCCAGCCTGCGCAGCCGCCAGCGCAGCCAGTCGCAGCTGTTCCGCCAGCGATGCCCGCAGGACCCGCGGAGCCAGCGACATTTCCACTCGACCAAATCCGGCACGATCCGGATAGGATGGATGAGCCCCGAAGGTGATGTTCCGCTGACGACACTGCAGTGCAATCAATTGCAGCCGCTGCAGACTGCCGGCATGTCCGCCACAGGCCACATTCACACAGGTCACCAGCGGCAGCAGACGCAGATCAAGCTGCTCGCCCTCTGAACCTTCCTGCTCACCCAGATCACAGTTCAGATCAATTTCCGGCAGCACGGTTCAGACTCCGTCCAGAGCCGCCGCAAATCGACTCCATAAATCCTCCAGCGGCTCCGTACCCACACTGATCCGCAGCAGCCAGCGCGAGACCCCCACGGCTTCCACCTCGTCCAGCTCCGTATAATGAGCCAGAATCGTGTACGGACAGCACAGCGTAAAACTGGTCCCCAGATTGGGACCCTTGCAGACCTGCAGCCTGTCAAACACACCGGCTGTCCGCTCCGCCGCAGAACGCAGTACGATCGACATCAATCCGCCACGACCAGCACCAGCAGCCGTCGCCGGAGGATAATACACGTGCTGCACCGCCGGATGCCGCGACAACCGCTCTGACAGCTCAGCCGCGTTCCGATTGATCACCTGCACACGCGCCACCACATCGCGCGAATTCCGCTCCAGCACCTCCGCGTCCGCATCACACAACAGCTCTTCAAACTCAGCCTCCACCGCCCCCCGCAGCAGACCAGCCATCGGACGCTGCAGATTCAGTCGCAACCCGCCCGCCAGCACATCACCCTGACCACTGAAGTACTTCGTCAGACTGGTCGCCACCGCATCCGCCCACGGCAGCGGATTGTCGTTGATCACCGCCGCCAGTGTGTCATCCACAATCAGCAGAAATCCATGCTCGTCAGCCAGTCGACGCAGTGCCGCAAGATCCGGCATCGTCAGCAGGGGATTTGTCGGAGTTTCACAGAACAGGGCACTGATCGGCTGACTCTGCAGCAACCGCGACAACTGCTCAAGATCTCCCGCGTCGCCCCGCGGCAGAAAATGCCACGCCTGCGGCTGGAAACGCTGCTGGATCTTCAGAGTATCCACGTAGGGAAAACCAAACTGCACCGTCGGATGCTGCGGATCCAGCCGACGAATCGCTCGCCACACACACGCAATTGCCGCCATCCCCGACGGAAACAGCCACGCCGCACCTGCACCACAGCCACCATATCTCGCAAAACGACCCCGCACCACCCGCCGTGATTCAGTCTCCGTCACCGCTGCTGCAGACCCCGACAACAGAATCTCCGCAGCACGGGAACTGACGATTTCCCCGGCATGCTGCCAGTACTCCTTCAGCCTGCCAAAATCATCAGCCGGCACCTGCACGCCCGTCGCACCGGTCCCCGCCACCGGGATCAGCCCCAGCACCTCGCCACCCCGACTTCGCACATGCGCCGCCGCACGCTCAGCACAGCGAACCGTCGGGAAAATCAGCCCCGATCCCTCACCACCAAACACCTGCCGACACAACTGCCGCACCAGCGGATGCAGACAGAAGCGAGGATATGCGGCACGCAGACGATCCACCACCTGCGGATCACCCTCCTCGTACCGAATATTGTGCTCCCATAACGGCAGACAGGCCGAAGCAGCATGCTGCGAATCGGGCATCGGAGCACCCAGTTCGGCAGCCCGCCAGCGCGGCTCAAGCAGCAGATTTCTTGTCTCGGTTCCGGACATGGCTCAGTCAGAATACGGATTCAGTCGCCAGCCACCCATCGGCTGCTCAATCGGAGCAATTGCCGGAGGCAGCGCGAGACCAACCAGCGGATGCACCCACCGCGCCGCGCCCCGCAGACGCTCTGATACGTCATCAATCTCCCACGACTCCTGCACGATCGGCTGTGAAGCCGTCGAACGCATCATACCCAATGCCAGCAGACAGGCACGCCGCACCGGGAAACGTTCGGGATTCGGAGAATTTCTGTCCTGAATCCGATCGTGCAGCCGCGCCGCCAGAGCCGGATCCGGATTGTTCTCATACAACAAACCCAAAGCCCACATCGATGCCACCCGACGCTCCAGCACACCCGGAACCCCCTTGTTGAACTGCTTCGCCAGCGTCTCCTCGATCTCCTTCACACGCATGATCCCAAGGTACTCAAACAGAAACGCCTGCTTCATGCCGTGCTCACGAGAACGCTCAGCCGGATCATACAGCCACTTTTCAGCATCCAAAGCCGCCTCCAGCACGCCCGTTCGCACGGACACATCAGGAAACAGATGGATCAGCCACGCTGCAGACACCATGACTTCGTTGCGCGGATAATTGAGCAGGGCTACAGCCTGCGCCGAAAATACCGACGCTCGCAACTGTCCCAGCAGCACCAGAGACTGCTCAATACCCTGCCAGTCCTGAGATGCCGGCTGCAGCGAACCCGCACACAGACTGATCATCTGCTCCTTCAATGCCGGCTGCTCGCCAGCAACCTCGTACAGCATGCCACGCGCCACGTTCCGCACCAGCAGATGTTCATCGCTGAGCATCTGATGCAGCCAGCCCGTACGCTCAGCATCCGGCAGGGCACGCATCACACGAGCCGCCGTCATGCGGACATAGGCGTCCCGATGAGTCCTTCCGGTGGCCAGCAGCGGCTGCAACAGATTCAACTGCTGACGAAACACCAGCTGCCACGCTGCCGAAGCCACCGCGTCCTGCGAATCCTGAGCCAGTTGTACCGCCAGTTGCAGACCCGCCGCGTCCTGATTCTCCAGCAAAGCCACAGCGATCAGTCGCTCAGGCTCAGCACGATTCGCCAGAGTCTTCGCGAGAACGACGCTGTCCGCCGGAGCAAGAGACGCCACGGCCGACGCCGCAGACATGCGCTTCAGATAATCGGCCGTACTGTCACCCGCCAGCTTCAGCAGCACCGATGAACTTTCTTTGTCACCCAGCGCCAGCAATCCACGACAGGCCAGACTGACGGATGTGGCTGACTCGCGGTCGTTCACCACTCGCTCACGCCATAATGCCAGAGCCTCAGCGGTCTTCCACTTTGTCAGTGCCGCCTCCAGTATCACTCGCTCGGAATCCGATGCCGACTTCGTGAACTCCAGCATCTGCGGAGCCAGTTGCTGCAGCTCTCCAGCAGCAGCCGCACGCATACACGCTGATCGCACCCGCCGACTGGTCGACGCCTTGTACGTCTGCTGCAGAACAGCAGCGGCAGGAGCAATATCGGCAAGGCCCTCGCGAGCAAACCGGTAGAGCTGTATCGCGGCCACTTCCTGCACCTCTTCGTCCGTCGATTCCTGCAGCGTGCGAATGGACAGGGGCACATAGGCACTGTCCAGCACCGGAATCCGAATCGCATCCGTAATGTATGGCTCAAAATCCATCCGATGCGGCAGCTTCAGATAACGCGCCGTCTCAGGGATCTCAATCGGTCCCTGAAAGAAACCCTGCGGGGAAAAATCCGCCGGAGCCCCACCGATGTCACTGCCCAGCAGCGCAGCGACTGATCCCGGACCGTCCTTGATCACCCGAACCGGGGCCGCAGGGGCGTCCTGAGCAACAGCGGGGACAGACGAACACAAAACGGCCTGCAGAATCATCGGCAGTGATAACAATTGCACGCAGGTCCATGACCATGAACGCCGGCCCGCCGTACAGTAAGACACATTCCGCATTCTGCAATTTCCTGAATTTCAATGGCCCGAGCCGACAATGCAGGCAGTCGACATGTGACACCACGACCGCTTCACCCGTCCAGTCTCGCCGAAAACCGGGGGGATTTCATGCGAAACGGGTCAGAAATCGGGGTAAATCTGCTGAGCCATGCGGGATGGGAAGAAAAACCGGTACTCCCCGCTGCCACTATTCCCCCTGCACACGCTTTTTCGCCCGCTCATGCAGCTCCACCGGCACCGTCTTCAGCAAACGCTCAATCACGGCATCCGGAGTCATTCCCTGGCTGGCCGCCGCATAACTGGTCATAATGCGATGCCGCAGGACCGGACGAGCCACGGCGCGAACGTCATCCGTCGTCACATGAAAACGTCCCTGCAGCAGCGCGTGTGCTCGAGCCCCCAGGATCAGATACTGACCCGCTCGCGGACCCGCGCCCCACGTCACCAGCTCCCGCACAAACGCCGGAGCCTCCGGTTCGCCAGGCCGAGTCGCCCGCACCAGATCCCGCGCATAAACATAGATGTACTCCGCACACGGCACACGCCGCACAACCTCCTGCAAGGCCTGAATCTGACGACCCGTCAGCACCGGAGTCAGCTCGGGCTTCTCGTTCCCCGTCGTCTGCTTCAGAATCCGCAGCTCCTCAGCCGCCGTCGGATAACGCACCAGCACACTGAACATGAAGCGGTCCAACTGAGCCTCTGGCAGCGGATACGTCCCCTCCTGCTCAATGGGGTTCTGAGTCGCGAGGGTGAAGAAGGGATCCGGCAGATCATACGTACTGGAACCCACCGTCACATGCCGCTCCTGCATCGCCTCCAGCAGGGCCGCCTGAGTCTTGGGGGGAGTTCGATTGATTTCGTCCGCCAGCAGCACGTTCGTGAATAAGGGACCCTGAATGAACTGAAAGCTGCGACGACCCGTCTGCGGATCGTCCTGCAGCACATCCGTACCTGTAATGTCTGAAGGCATCAGGTCCGGAGTAAACTGGATGCGACGAAACGACAGCTGCAGAATCCGGGCAATGGTACTGCACAGCAGAGTCTTCGCCAGTCCGGGCACTCCCACCAGCAGGCAATGCGCCCGACAGAACATCGCTATCAGCAACTGATCCACCACCTCGTCCTGACCGATGATCACTCGGCCAATCTCCTGACGCATCTTCTGATACGCCGCCGTCAAACCGCGAATCGCCTGCTCTTCAAGACTGTTGAGCGGTTGCGCGGGGCGCTCGCTGCTCGCTGACTCAGCTTCTGACATGGAACCCACTTGTCTCTTTCCGAACTGTCCCGATCAGCAAGTCCGCATTTTCCTGAACGTTTCAGGAATTCCGGCTGCTGGTCCGGGCAAATTCTCCTGGAAAAAGGCAGAATATCGTCAGTCGGCGAAGGATGCCAATTCGCCGCCCGGGGAAAGTTCTGAACAGCGCCGCCAGACGGCAGTTCCTGCACTCCGTCAGAACCACCCCACTTTCACAGGATCTGCCATGAGCGACGTCAAATACCTGATTTTCGACATCGAAACCGTCGGCGATGGCGATCTCATTCGCAAAGTCCGATACCCCGATGAACAACTCACACCCCGCGAAGCCATCCAGCGCTACCGCAGCCAGCTGCTGGAAGAATCCGGACGCGACGTCCTGCCACTCACCTTCGTACTGCCCGTCTCCGTCGCTGTCGCCAAAGTCTCACGCGACTGGCAATTGCTCGATGTCTCAGTACTCGATGCACCACAGTTCCGACCGCAGGAAATCGTTCGCCGCTTCTGGCAGGGCTGGACTCACTACAACAAACCCACACTCGTCACCTTCAACGGACGCTGCTACGACCTCCCGGTCATGGAAGTCGCCGCCTTCCGCTTCGGAATCAGTATCCCGCAGTGGTTCAACGTCGACGCACGCTCCTTCGAACAGGCCCGCAACCGATACAACCAGGATGCCCACCTCGACCTGCAGGACCTGCTCACCAACTACGGCGCGTTTCGCATGAGCGGTGGACTGAACCTGCTGGCCAGCCTGATTCAGAAACCCGGCAAGTCCGGCATCGATGGCTCTCAGGTCCAATCCCTCTACCACGAGGGAAAAGTGGACCTGATCAACGACTACTGCCGCTGCGATGTTCTCGATACCTACTTCGTCTTCCTCCGCACCCAGGTCCTGCTCGGCAGAATCTCCGCACAGGAAGAACGTGACCTCACCAGCTCAGCCCGCGAACTGCTGCAGTCCCAGGCCGCAGATCACCCCGCCTATCAGCACTACCTGAAAACCTGGGACGAACGATTGCAGCATCAGCAGGATATCCCCGCCGCACTCGGTACCACCGGCTGACCAATCCCCCACCCCCGACCCCCGAAAACTCTTCACCGCCCCTCCTGCGGCTTGTAAACACCCAGATCATACCGCTTCCAGAAATCCGCCGCTGACATCGGCTCATTAATGCTGGTCTGAATCTGCTTCAGTGAATCCATACCCCGCAGCACCTCCATCCCCGCTGTAATCCGCTCCGGTGACAATGTGATCCGCTGCAGCCGCAGGCCCTGCAATGCCGTCACGTCAGTCACCGCCGATTCAGCGATGTTCAAACGCACCAGCTGCAGACTGCCCGACAACGGCACCAGACTGGATACCGCTGTCCGCTCAATATCCAGACTCTTCAGACCGCTCAGCGGCAGACCAGACAGATCCGTTACCTTTGTCCCCGCCAGCCAGATCGTCTCCAGTGGTGACTCCCGCACAAACAGCAGATCGCTGTCCGCAAATGGCAGGTCCAGTACATTCAACTGCTCCAGTCGCAGACTGCCCAGCACCGCAAAATCCGTCACCTTCGACTTCTGCATCTTCAGCACCTTCAGCGGCATCCCGCTCAGCACTCCAATGTCCGTCACCGGCACATTCTCCAGATCCAGTCGCTCCAGCTTCATACCCTGCAAAGCACCAAGATCCGAAACCTGCGTCATACCCAGATCCAGCGCCCGCAATGGCAGACCCCGCAACGCCGAAATGTCACGCACTCCCGTCTGAAACAGACTCACCTCCACAATCTCCGTACCCTGCATCTGAAACTCCGCCTGATAACAGTTCAGACGTCGACGCAGTTCCTGCGGAGTCACCGTGATGACACCCGCCTCAGCAGCCGATTCCGCCTGCCCCCCGGACGGCACAGAAGCCGTTGACTGCTTTGACACCACCGCTCGATCCGCTGACCCGGACGGCACCCCATCACCACCACCGCAACCGGCCACAACGCTGACCAGCACCGGTATCAAACACACCAGCCCGCAAACCACACCCGCATTCCGCAAACTCTTCATGCTTCTGCACTCCACTCTCGAGCCAGTCTCTCAAACTGCTCTCCACGCTCACGAAAGTCACGAAACCAGCCGTAACTGGCACAGCCGGGAGAAAGCAGCACAATATCCCCGCGGTCCCGCATGGCAACCGCCAGCTCAAACGCAATTCGAAAATCCGTCGCCACCGCCAGCCCGATCGATCGCGAATTCCCTGACTCAATCTGACATCGCAACTGCTCAGCCGTTTGACCCATCAGCACCGCCCCCGCGGCATGCTCAGCAATCGCCGCCGACAGCTCACTCAGATCCTGACCCTTGTCATAACCACCCGCCAGCACGATCGCTCGACCGGAAAAATGCCGCAGTGCAGCCACAGCGGATTCCGGAGTCGTGGCGATGGAATCATTCCAGAACTGCAGGCCTCTACCCTGAGCCACACACTGCAACCGATGCGGCAAAGGCTGGAACTTCTTTACCACACCCGCAAAACCCTCCGCATCCGCCCCCGCCAGCCACGCTGCACAGGCCGCTGCCGCCACGTTCCGCCGATTATGCTCCCCAGGCAAACGCTGTGGCAGCTCCAGCCGCACACAGTCCTCACGCCAGCCATCCCCCGTTCGCAACACCAGATGCGAATCGGAAAAACAGGCGCCGTCACCACCCTGGTCCTCCAGGCCAAACACATGCCGACGGCCGCGCACACGCCACTGCGGATCCTCTGATAACTCCTCCGGAATGATGCTGATGTCCGTCGGATGCTGAGCTGCAAAGATGCCGTACTTCGCTCGCTGATAGGCCTCCAGCGAGCCATGCCAGTCCAGATGATTCGCACTGAATCCCGTCAGAATCGCTGACTCACAGCGAAAACGCCGCTGACGCAGCAGTTCCAGTTGAAAACTGCTCAGCTCCAGCACCACCCAGTCCGTCGCACAAATCTCTTCCAGACGGTCCAGCAGACTGACACCGATGTTGCCACCCAGCCATACCCGACCGCTGCCAGCACCGCACTGCAGAAATCCATGCAGCAACGCCGCCGTCGTGGACTTTCCATTACTACCCGTGACCGCCATGACCCGCCCCGACTGATGCCGCAAAAACAGGTCAATCTCGGTAGTAACATCCATACCCCGAGCCCGAGCCTGCAACACCAGCGGATGATCCGGACGCACCGCCGGATTCACCACCAGCAGGCCACAACCCTCCAGCACATCCTCCGGATGCCCACCGAGCGCCAGGCGCCCCAGCCTGACTCCATCCAGCTGACCCAGTGACTCCGCCAGCTCGGCCTCCGACTTCAGATCCGTCACCGTCACTCGCGCGCCGCAGGCCGCCAGAAACCGAGCCGCTGCCACTCCGCCGCCAAAACTGCCCAGTCCAAGCACTGTCGCAGCCACGCCCCCGTAGTCCGATACCACCATAATAATCCATCCCTTTTGCGCACTTCACTCACGAAAATCACTCCCCCCGGCGGGGACAAGCCACTCAGGGCGACCGGGAGCTCTGCCTGCATCCCCGCAACAGCACACGATTCTCCCGCCTTTACCGGGACTCCCGTGTCTCTTTTGGCGAATCCCGTCAGCACCACTGCATCCCACCTTGCAACTCAAATCGTTTTTTTCGATATTCAGATTCTCGCAGGATTATCGCATGGAGTCATCTGCACCAAAGGTCTGCAACGTGGCCACACCAGACTGGAATGCTCTCAGTACGCTTTTCCAGAAATATTCATCGTTCATCATCACCAGCCATGTCAGGCCGGATGCAGATGCCCTTGGATCAGAACTTGGACTCCGCGCCATCCTGCTGGCGCTGGGTAAGACAGTCACCATTCTCAATGCTTCTGCTCCAGCTGCCAACCTGGAATTCATGACACCTCCGGGTGTGATCCTGAAGCTGAATTCTGACATCCCCAAATCTTCCGTTCCTGCCGCCGACGCCATCATCGTGGTCGACACCTGCGCCTGGCAGCAACTGGGGGCCATGTCCGAAATCATTCGCAGTTCGGCCGCACCGCGAATCGTGATCGACCACCATGTCAGCTCCGACCAGCTGGATGCTCACGAATTCAAGGATGTCACCGCCGCTGCCACAGGCGAGCTGATCTTTGAACTGGCTGTTGCGCTGGGAATCACCTTTGACAGCACAACCGCCAACTGGCTGTATGCGGCCATCGCCACGGATACCGGCTGGTTCCGCTTCCCATCCACCACTCCCCGCACCATGAAAATCGCCTCCGCGCTGATGGAAATGGGCGCCATGCCGCACATGGTGTACGGACTTGTGCACGAACAGCTCTCTCTGTCCCGGCTGCGACTGGGTGGCCGCGCACTGGCGCGCACCGTTTCCGACGCCGATGGCCGGTTGATCTGGCTGCAGGTCGATGCTCGTGACCTTGTCGAAACCGGTGCCGTCGCTGCGGACACTGAAGGGCTCGTCAATCAGTGTCTCACAATCGGCGGCTCTCAGGCGGCCTTCATCGCTGTCGAACTGCCGTCCGGACAAATCAAGTTCAGTCTCCGCTGCCGCAATCCTCACGACGTCGCTGCTCTCGCCGAAAAATTCGCCGGTGGCGGCCATCACCTCGCCTCCGGCTGCACACTCCCAGGCCCCATGGCCACAGCCGTCGAAAAAATCCGACAGGCCTTCATCGAAATGCTGCTGCAGCAACCAGGCTGAGCCCACCACACCCGCAACCTGCGCTGACAGCCCGCCTCGGACCGTCACCATCAATGTTCTGCTTCGCGCCCTTCATCATTCAAAACCACACACCCACTCCCTGACAGGCCCGGCTCAGAACTGTACGCGATAACTTCGCACCCGGTGTTCGCGGGCACCAATCACGCCGGGGACAAAGGTGGGCTATGGGCGTCAACCCGACTGCCTGCGGTTGAAAAACGCAGTGTTTTGGGGATGGAGGGGTGCGTAAGTTGCCCGGGCTAAAGCCGAGGCTACGGTTTTTGTCCTCGCCGCTATGCCCGCCACCTGAACACTGAAAACCGAAAACCCTCTCAGCCCCGCGACAATCGCAATCGCCCCCACCAACGCAGAAATACCCAGACAATCAGACCACTCACCGGCGCCGCCAGTACCCACAACAACAATCGCACCGCCGAACCCTCAATCCACGACAGATCCGTGTCCTGATTCCGCTGCACCAGAATACTGATACCGGTACCCGGTACCCGCGCCGATCCCACCACCCACGCACCTCCCTGCAGTGGATCCCGATAATCCGTAATCGGCAGAAATGGCGGAGCACCGGCCTGCCGCCCGGCCCCGGGATTCACCGGCAGGTTCACCACCACCGACCGATCACCCGGCTTCAGCTTCGGATGCACAAAAATCACATGCTCCGAATCAACGCCCGCGTACCGACCGTCAGGATCGGATGACATATCCGGCTCAGCCACCAGACACACCGTGTTACCACCCGCACTCAGACTGCCCGTCTCCAGATCCAGATCCGCATCCGTCAGAATGCTGGCCGAAAACACCCAGAACTCCGCACCATCCCGCGGAATCCGGATCGAAAACGGCAGCTTGCCGAATTTGTCCACCGATGACTCATAGACCCGACCAACATACACCTCCCCAAAACCTTCCGGATGATGCTTCCAGTAGTCAAAATAGTCGCGATCGCTGTACCGACCGTTCGACGGCGGCTCAAACCCCTTCGAAGACTTCAGAATGCGACCTGTCGAATCCAGCAGAAACGCATTCTGAAAAGGCTCCGAACCTTCCACCATGGCATCCAGGCGATCCTGAATCCCCTTCCCATCCCCTTCACTCACCGATTCTCCCAGCGGGATCTTCCGCAACTCCTCAGCCTGCGCCAGCACCCGATTCGCATACTTTCCCAGCTTCTCCTTCACCAGCCCTGCCAGATGCCCCGCCAGATAATTCGCCTGCACCTGCATCGACTGCAGCACCGTCGGCCGCAGTCGCATCACCAGTTCCACATACCCGACACTCATCACCAGCAGCAGCACCAGCATCGCCATGCTGACGGCCGCCATGGCCGGAGCCCTGCGGCACCACTGCAGCAACCGCTCGGGCAACGCCGTTCGGCGAGCACGCACTGGCTCATCCCGCTGCCAGCGTTCCAGATCCCCCGCCAGTGCCGCAGCGGACTCATAACGCTGACCCGGTTCCCGCTGCAGACAGAACAGACAGACGGCTTCCAGATCTCGAGGTATCTCGGGGCGAAGACTGCACGGACTGGGAACATCACCGGACAGAATCGCCGACGCCAGCTCCTCGTATGTCGTCCCCGCAAAGGGACGCTCACCCGTCAGCAGCTCATACAGAATCACTCCCAGTGACCACACATCCACCGCCGTCGTCAGCACAGCCTCCGATCGCCGCAGTCGCTCGGCACGAGGCATTCGACTGAGCTCCACAATTTCCGGAGCCAGCCACGGCAACGATCCGGCCGCAGGATGATCGGTTGCCACTCCGCCACCCTCAGTCAGCCGCACCGCCAGCCCGAAATCCGCCACATGCGGCTCACCGCCCTCGTCCAGCAGTATGTTTGACGGTTTCAGATCCCGATGCAGAACTCGCCGCTGATGCGCAAAATGCACCGCTCGAATCACCTTCAGCATCAGCTCCACCACCAGCCTCACCGACCCGCCAAACAGCTCCCGGCGCTCCGCCAGACTGCCCCCCGAAATCAGCGCCATCGTGTACCATAACAGCCCGTCCGTCTCGCCCGCATGATACACCGGCACAATGTTCGGATGTCGCAGGCCCGCCGCCGCGTCAATCTCCGCCAGAAACATTCGCTGCTCCGTCGCCTCCGTACGTCGCAGCTGCTTCAGCGCCACCTGCACTCCCGTACCCAGCAGCCGCGCACGGTAAACGACTCCCATCCCGCCCCGACCCAGCGGTGCACCCAGCAACTGATAGCGATCAAAGATCTGACCGGTCGCCGCCGCATCCCCATTCGCCATCCCTGCACGACCTGGTCCCCAATCCGACACACTGAGACCCACTTCAGCGGGCGGACCAATCAGCGTCGCATCACAGTCCGTCAAACCGGCCGGCCGGCCATTCAACAGACTCAGATCCTGCACAAACCGATGCAGCTCAAGCGCCTCTGCCGGATGCCGCGCCAGAAAATCCTCCAGAGAAACCTGCTCACCCCGCTCCAGACGCAGCAGCAGCTCAGCAATCAGCTGATCCAGATTCGACGGCGATTCACTCATGACAACTCCTCACCCAACTGCTCACGCAGCGTCGCCAGACCACGCCGCAGCAGACCCGCCACCGATGCCGTCGTCCGCCCCGTCTCCGCAGCGATCTCCTGCAGACCCAGTCCACGACAGTGTCGCGCCAACAACACCACCCGCTGCTCCTCAGGCAAACCCTCAATCGCCTCCGCCATCCGCTCCGCACGCTCACTCCGCTGCACCCGCTGACTTACCGACGTCTGATCCGCCTGCAGCATCTGATCCAGTCGATAACCACTGGCATCCAGCTCCTGCTCCAGCGATTGCTCAGCACTCACACTCCGCCGCGCCTGACCCCAGTGACGCAGCTCATTCGCCAGCACGCGATTCAGGATCTGCCGCAACCATCCCGCCAGCTCCGCATCACTGCTGCCCCGATACTGATCCCGATGCTCATACGCCCGCACAAAAGCCTTCTGCACCAGATCACTGGAATCCAGCTTGCCCGCCAGCCACGGTCGAGCTGAAAGCTGCAGCCGCGCCACGGCCTGCAGATATCCCCGAAACTGCTCAATCGGCTTCTGTTCGTCCGTCGCCATCACCGCAAACCCCGCGCAAATAATTCGTCCAAACCCCTCGGTCCAAACCGTCACACTCACTCACCTGTACAGATCCGATTCAGCAGATTCTCCGTAATCCGCTGCACGCGCCGATCCACTCCCCGCGGTTCCACATACACCTTCGGTCGCAGATAACCGGGCGGAGCTGCCAATCCGTCACACCACCAGCACGTCGCTGCGCTGAACACAAAATTCCCCCGCGGTCCGGGATAAATTGTCGATGTATAAAAACCCTCAGACCCCGGACGGTCCCTGCCATGACTCGTCCGACCACTCGCCAGCACCTGCAATCCCTCAATCTCCGCCGGCATCCCCATCCACTCCCACCCCACCAGACCCGGAATCCCCTCGCCCTCCACCATCCCCGTGCCAGCAAACACCCAGTGCTCCGGCAGACGACAGATCCAGTCCGCGCCGCCCGTCACAGGCGGAACATTTCGCGCACCAATCAAAGAAGATTCACTGGGAGTCTGATAGGGGAAACGATCGGCACCCGACCACTTCTCCGCTCCCGGCAGACATGGACCGAATGCATCCACCCGGCTGAAGATGCGATCGGCCACCCCATTCGAACCGGGCCGCGGATCAATTCGACCCCAGCACGTGTCACCCGAAAAGAAACACAGACTCACGCCGGCTGCCCGAGCCGCCAGCAGATGCTGATACATCTCCAGCGAATAATACTCGTCATGACCCACACTCAGAAACCCCTTCGCTCGCAGCAGACCGGCAGGGTCAGCATGAGTATCCACGCAGGAAACATAGCTCACGTCATAACCCCGCTGCTCCAGCCAGTACGCCAACGGATACTCCCACAAAAACCAGGAACCGGAACCGGTTGACAGCGGAGCATCCAGGATCTGACAGTATCGCCCGTACGGCCGATCAAAACTGACATCCACGTCCGGTCCACAATACCACTTGTCACGACCATCATCATAAAGAGCAAACTGATCGGGCCAGCGGTTATAAGCCTGCCACGTGGTGTCCGCACACTGAAACAGCAGATCCGCCGGTCGATCATCCCGCACAATGAAAATCAGATAACTCTGCCAGCCATCCCGCTCAGCCGTCAGGCGACCCACATACACCCCGCTCACCCAGTCGTCCGGAATCACCAGTTCCGCACAGGGCTCCCAGCGACACTCACGCAGCCGCCGCGGACCCGTCTCAGGG
>CAITYU010000008.1 GCA_903896675.1 uncultured Planctomycetaceae bacterium | reverse complement strand
TATACAAACGGCTGCCAGAATTGCCGTGAGGCTGCTGCCCTCGCGGATCCACCACGCCGAGAGCGAAACCCCTGGCAGAGAAATCACATTATCAAACAATAAACCATAGGACAGTACACAGCAGCATGACATCGCCAGCAGCGCGAAAGACCAGTCACGGAAATGCAGTCCCAGCATCAGCACAATCACAACGACAACGACAGAGCCGCCGATTTGGGAGTAGCTCAGAAATCGTCGCTGCTGGTCGACTCTCCGCCAGTCCTCCTCCGCTGCAATCACCAGTGGGATCGTCAATGAACCGAGGGACTGGATGCGACACAGCACCGTGACCGGCCGCTCCCGTTCAATATCCAGCAGCAATGACGGATAACTCAGCGGGGCGAACCCCCGCCCCGCCTGCAGGCCGTTGGGCACTGTCCGGGAAACCACACCCCCACGCACCTCAAACCAATCCACGCGGTCGAGGCGGGTTGACGGGATTTCAACAACGGCCCGGACGCTCCGGTTGCTGCTCAGATCGATCCGCCCCCAGACGACTGAATCCGAAAATCCGAACGACAGCACCGAATCGGACGGGATGGAAGTTTGCTCCGGACCTGCACACTCCAGCACCTCTTCAACTGTCAGGGTGCCGGCTGGATCTTCAAGGAATTCCCTGCGATCGACTGTCAAATGGGAGGATGGTCGGGTGCCTGGGGCAATAAGATGACTGCAGCCAGACAGCATGAGCATCAGCGAAGACAGAGCTATCAGTTGATGGAACCCGCGCAATTGCCCGGCTGCCAGTGGGAAAAATCTGCTGGACATAGTCTGCTGAACCGGTGAATCCTGAGCCTGAATCGATGATAACCAGAGTTTGACCCGAAAAACTCACTTTTGCAATTCGTGGCTGACAGACATTTACGATCCCTCAGAAAAGCTGACTCAGGGCATCCGAGAACAATTCATCAAGCACCTCAAGATCGTCAGATTTCTGTGCCACCGGATCACGAGCCTCAATCGCCTCGATCCCGAGGGCAGCCTGCCGAATGATCACTGCAGATTCCTGAATATCCCCGGAATCGCCCAAAGCTGCGGTCGGAACGGCCGGAGGAATATGGGAGAGTGGTACCGCCTCGTGGGTCGGCGGAAACAGCGTCTCCGGTTCACCAGGAACAACTGCAAGGCCGACTGTCGGCTTGTCTGTAGTCATAAACCGGACAATCTCCCGCTGGGAGACAGTTCTGCGGTCCCCCGGCAGCAGCGTACCGGACATGATGCTGTCGCCCGCCGTGGCGGGGTCCAGATCGCCGTAGCCCAGAATGTGGCCCAGCTCATGACGCATCACGGTGCCCAGATCGACGGCTCCGGTCGGCACCGGTCCACTGCCAACGTGCCAGCCAAAGCCCAGCGCGTCGTCATCCAACTGGATCAATCGCGTGCCGGCAAGTCCAAAGGCCCCCTCGGAGTTCAGGTCGCTGATCTGCACTGTGGCGTTCTGCAGGGCGAGGATCTGGCCCGGGGTCAGCCCCGTGGTGATCCAGTCGGCGATCGCTTCCCTGCGAGTCAGTTCGACCACGTCTGCAGTCAGCAAGTGCCCTGCCCTGCTGACGGATGACAGGCGGGCTGTGGAGGTTTCTTCCAGACCATGTTCGTCAAAGGTCAGTCCGTCCAGTCGCTGCGGTGCCGTGGTGGGCAGGCCGACAACACTGGTGGCCAGATCCATGCCGCAGACCAGCCAGTAGCCGCTGTAGCCGGCAGGAGTCCGGAAGACCAGATCGAGCACTCCGTCACTAACGAGGATATCGGGGATCGTGATTGTAGAGAACACGTTCTTCGCCAGAGTTCCGGACTGACCGAAGAACGCGCCACCCTCAGCCTCAACCCGAGTCGAAGTTTCCATCGTCGGATGACCGACATACAGTCGCACACTGTAGGTCCCACTATCGATTGTATAGCGGAACCGGGTCTGTGCGGTGCCCTTACCGGTCACACCGTCACGGTAGAGATTGATTGTTGATACCGAGTATCCGGTGGATTGCGTCGCCTGGCTGGCCAGAGCGGACGCGGCAAATCCGTAACTGTTCACCGTGAAAAGTTTATTACTGGCCACATG
>CAITYU010000007.1 GCA_903896675.1 uncultured Planctomycetaceae bacterium | reverse complement strand
GCCACTGCAAGCGAATTGTGGTGGAGCAATTCCCGTGGAGCGATGGGAAGCATCCAGACGGGTGGTTTGGCTCAGCAGGAGCTTCGCCCTCTCGGGTGCGGGTGAGTTTAAGTGACAGCCGGCGTTTTGGCCTGCTTTCCGCAACTTCAAGAATCGGCGACTCTTTGTCGCCTATTATCTGCGATCATCCCGCATTCACATAGTCTCTGCTTGACAGCAAGTCCCATACTGAGCATACTTTAATAATGTTTTTTTATAGTTTCAGTGATTCAACTGAACTAATTAAACTGGCGTTAAGCGGACGGGTTCCGGTTGTCCGCAGTCTGAAAGTTATCGCCAGATTTCGTCACGGGATCGAATATTCCGTCCCCTGATTCGCTTCGTTCGCAGGTCTGCAGGATCGTCCTCGCCTGCTTTGTCGCTGGCTCGGCAGCGTTCTGCGGCAGTGTTGACGCCCCAGCGCCGTCTCACCCCCGGTCCCCGCGTTTTTGGGGCTGCAGGGTGGCTGCGATTTTTTTGAGTGAAACTTGATTCGAATCACGAATCAAGATGCTGGAGTGGTAGGTATGCAGGAGAGTATGATGTCAAGTGGTACACGGCGGCTGTTGAGTAGCGTGTGTTTTGTTGCGGGTTTTGTTTCAATTACGGCATCCATTGCAATCTGGTTCCTGGCAAAGGAGCCAGACGCTGCTCATGGTGAGCGGTTCGGGATCTTTGTGGGTCTTTGGGCGCCCACATTTTTCGCGTTGTCCGGTCGGCTTGATCGCCGTGCCGAAGCAGGCAGCGTGTTGAGTTGATGGCGGGTGATGCAGCGGCAGCAGGAATCCATGAGAATCATCGTGACAGTACTGCTGGCTGGACTGTGTCTGATCATCGGGGTCTATCCGTTGGCGTATGTTCTGACAGATGACAGGTTCGGACTGCTGCAGGGCAAGCCGGATTCTGTCGTCAGCAACTCGTGGTGGCGTGCGGGATTCCACGCCCACATTCTCAGCGGCGGTGCCGCACTGGCCGTGGGATGGTCACAGTTTGTCAGCGGCTGGCGCATCCGATTTCCTCGGCTGCATCGGGCCGTGGGCAGCGTGTATCTGCTGCTGGTGCTGGTCAGTGGCGTGGCTGCTCTGGGGATTGCTCCGTTCAGTTCAACCGGCTGGGTTGCCGCGCTGGCCTTTGAAGTTCTGGCTGTCATCTGGCTGACGGTGACCGTGCTGGCATATCGCAGTATTCTCAGGCGGGATGTGCAGCGACACAAAGACCTGATGGTTTACAGTTTCAGTGCCTGCTGCGCTGCGGTCACGCTCAGGCTGTGGCTGCCACTGCTGCTGCTTGTGCTGCGGCTGGATTTTTCCGTGGCCTACCCGATCGTCGCATGGCTGTGCTGGGTCCCCAATCTGCTGGTCGCCCGCCTGATCAATTCTCGCGCTGCTGCAGCCAGTCGATAATCTGCCGTCCCGTCTTTGACAGGGGCAGTTCCGCAAGGTCTTCCAGTGCCTGCCAGCGCCAGCCGTCCGGCAGGGTTCGGGGCGACTGCTGTACTTTACAGACAACCGCCGTCAGGCGGACTTTAAAGCGAGTCACGGAGTACGACAGTTGCAATGCCGCAGTGATGGCTTCCAGCACTACTCCACTCTGCTGTGTCACCCGTTCAAGCGTGGCTGCAGGCAATTGGTCCTCGTCTGCTGAAAACAACGATCCCACACGCGCACGGTGCTGCGTCTGAAAATCACTGACAGGCAGGGCGTCAAGGATTTCCGGCTGAGTTTCTTCGCGGTAGGCGTCCCACATGCCGGCCCAGCGTTCTCCGGCGGCCCGGCGTCTCAGCAGAAACTGCCGTCGGCCCTGCTGCACTCGCATGGGAATCACCGCCAGTTCGGCAATTGCCGTCACGGTGGCTCGCGGTGGCTTTTTCGGCAGCTCGTGCTGCAATCCCAGTCGAAACGCGCCGCAGTATTCACGCACAGGACAATCGCCACAGCGTGGACTGGTGGGAGTACAAATCCGGGCGCCAAGATCCATGACGGACTGGTTGAAGTCGCCGGGCCGCGTGGTCGGGACAATTGATTCGGCAAATGCCCAGAGCTGCTTTTGCCCGGCCGCCGATCGCACATCCTGCTGCAGACCCAGCAGTCGCGCATACAAACGCTCAGTGTTCGCTTCCACAATTGGTGCGGGCAGATCAAAGGCAAATGATGCAATCGCACCGGCTGTGTACCGGCCGATTCCCGGCAGTTTCTGCAGTTGCACCGCATCTGCGGGAAACTGACCGCCATACTGAGATACCACCAGTCCCGCAGCCCGATGCAGATTGCGAGCACGACTGTAGTAGCCCAGTCCCTCCCAAAGACGCAGCACGTCGTCCAGTGCAGCCGCAGCGAGGACATTGACGTCGGGGAATGCCGCGATGAATCGCTCAAAATAGGGGATCACCGCCGCCACTGTCGTCTGCTGCAGCATGATTTCACTGAGCCAGATGCGGTAGGGATCCTGTGACTGACGCCATGGCAGACGTCGCCCGGCAACTTCATACCATTTCAGCACCTGACGCTGCAGACCACGCGTGGCCGATGGTGTCTGCAGAGCCGGTGCGACCACCGTTTCTGCCAGTACTTCGGCCGACTCGGCACATCCCACGGCAGGCTTTGATCGAGACGGACTCATTCCGCGGCACCAATCAGATACTGACGGCTGCCCCGGACGCGATGCTGGCAGCCTCGGCCCAGCACAACTGCAGGGCCGACAGTGCCGTCTCGGCGGACAACGGCCCCGCATCCCTTTTCCCGGTCAGAGCATCCACCGCCAGCTGCAGCTCGTCCGTGAACGCACCACACCATTTGCCGTTACCACCCAGCTCCGGAGTTGTGAGGGAACCATCACTGCCGAGTACACTGAGCGGTCTGCTGACAACCCAGTTGCCTGCCAGAGTTCCGGCATCAAACAGTACCGTCGCACGCTCAAAGTACAGCTCGTAACCATGCGCGAACTGCAGAGCCTTTGCGCCGATGCCCCCGCTGACGCAGGTCACGGCAGGGCCATCCGGATAGAGATAACTGGAATGCACGTGATTCACCAGACCATCCTGCAGCAGGCCTCGTGAAAAAACACCGGACGGTCGGCCACAGGCATGAGCGATGAAGTGGTTGTCATGGATGTGCAGGTCAATTCCCCAGCCACCCAGTTTGCGAAAATCGGACATGTCGCTGGACCACTCAGGGCGGGCAATCACGCGTTTGAAGTTGGCCGCCAGCAACCGACCGTAACGCTGGTCCTGAATGGCTTCGGCTGCAAATCGAAACTCAGGAAAAAAGGGCAGGACATGCGCCACGAACAGCGGCACCTGCTTCTGTGCTGCGGTGCGGACCATCGTTTCCGCTTCCTGCTGAGACACCGAGATGGGTTTTTCCACCAGCACCGGTTTGCCAGCCTGCAAACATTCCATCACCACTTCGAAATGTCGATCCGTCGGCAGACACACATCCACCAGATCCACGTCCGGGTCAGCAATCAGCCTGCGATAGTCCGTATACTTTTTCAGGTTTGACGTATCGACGTGACCACCAGGCGGACCAAAATTGCCCTGAATGGTGGTCCAGTCGCCGGCCAGTTTCTTTTCATCACGAGTGGCGATGGCAGTGACGGAGGCACTTTGCAGGTCCCGCGCACCTTCGAAGTGCGTATACCCCATGAATCCAATGCCGATAATGCCGATGCGAACCACTTGACGTCTCCCACCCGTACTGACCGTAACCGCCACCAAGGCCGTGGTGGCAGGATATCGCGCACAGCAGGGAGTGGCCAGCAAAGTCCAGCCCGGAATTTTTTTGTTCAGACTCGGTTTTCGGTTTTCAGTTCTCAGTTCTCAGTTCTCAGTTTTCAGTTTTCAGTTTTCGGTTTTCGGTTTTCAGTTCTCAGTTCTCAGTTCTCAGTTCTCAGCCCCGAGTCCACCATATTTTCGGGTCTTTCGAACTTCAAATCCCCCAAAACCCCTTCGCCTTCACTCGTGTCATTCGTGGTTCAAAACTCCCCACGCCACCACTTCCGCGTTTTTCCGCGTTCTTCAGCGGCAAAAAAAAACTCTCCAAACACACCCACCTTGCCTC
>CAITYU010000006.1 GCA_903896675.1 uncultured Planctomycetaceae bacterium | reverse complement strand
CGACGTCCGCACCGTTTCCGCCAGTGTCACCGGCAGCGGCGATGTCAACCTCACCACCTCAGGCCCGGTCACTCTGGCCAATGTCACTGTCGCGAGCGGTTCAGTTGCTGTCGAAGGCTTTGGTGACATCACCGCTCAAAACATCACCACTCAGGGTGGTTCCGGCGGCATTTCACTCACAGGACTTCAGGGCAACCTGACTCTCGGTAATATCTCCGCCTCTGGTACCCTCGACGTCCAGTCCGACCTCGGGCAAATCAGCAGCCTGCCAGGCACTACCGTCGCCGCCAACGAAGTCAATTACACAGGCGCACTGGCCGATGACTTCGCCTTCGCCACAGACGACGTCACCCTGATCACCCGTACCGCCGGCGACGTCGTCATCAACTACACCGGCAGCGGTCCGCTCACACTCCGCCAGGTCTTCGTACTTGCAGGTTCACTGATCGTCAACACCCCGGGCGACCTGATTGTTCTCGACGCCCGTCTGCTTTCCAACACCGGCGACTACTCCGTGCAACTCAATGCCGGCGGTAATGTCATCATCGATCACCTCGACGCCGGTGACTATGCCGCCACCGCAGCAGACGCCACCGCCATCCGCTCCGCCCGCGGCCTCGCCGCCGACGCTCCGTTGACAACCCTGAACAACGTCACTATCACCGCCACCGGAGCCATTCGCGAAGCCGGCAGCGGCGATGACGGCGTCGACATCGTCGCCAATCGCCTGACCCTCTCCGCCGGCACCGGTATCAGCGGACTGAAACTTTCCGCCAACGAGTTGCCCTCGGCTTCCACCACTTCCGGCTCCATCACACTCTCGGAAGTCGACGGCAGCGGCGAACTCAGCAGCGGCCTGCTTGTCGGCACCCTCACGGCACCCGCCGGAATCTCGCTGACAACGGCCAGTGGATTGACGCTCTCCCGAGCCACTGCAGCGAATGCCGGGGCCGATATCCGCCTCATCGCACTCGATGGGCCACTCACCGTCACTCCGCCCGCCGGACAAACCCAAATGCTCTCAGCCGGCGGCGACATCGAGCTCCGTGGCACCGACATCACGTGGGGCGGTGCCAATACCGCCGGCGACAATGTTACCGTTTCCGCCTCCCGTAATCTGCTGATCAGCAGCAGCTCATTCAGCCTGATTTCCGACAGCCTCTCCATGGAAGCTGCCGACAACCTCGCTGTCAGGGGATCCATCGCAGCCAGCGGCACCGTCAGCTTCGTGGCCACTTCCGACAACCAGTCGAATGCAGCCGCCATCGTGGCCCGCAGCGGCGCCTCCATCCAGAACCTGACCTTCACAGCCGGCCGCGATCTGAACCTGCTCGACGGCAGTTTCCCCGCCGTGACCAACTCGCTCACCATCACCGCCGGCCAGCAGTTGGCACAAAACGAAGTACCCCTCTCCTGGATTGTCACTGGCAGCAATGGCGAACTCATCGTGTCGGCTGGCGGCGACCTGGCTATCGGTCACCCGGAACTGCTCCAGTCAGTCCTGAAGGCCAATCGACGAATATCGATTTCTTCCGTCGGTTACCTCGACGCCGACGGTCAACCGACCGGCGGAAACGTGGCAATCATTAGTATCCCGGCCGGACATGACTCCGAGTATCCCCGCAATCTGCATCTCTACGCCAAAAACTATCTGCATCTGCACGAAGGTTTCTTCGCCCCCGATTCACTCGTGATGCGTGGCGGCCAAACCGTACTCACTCGCCGCGCAATCCTGCGAAACCTCTCCTCTCAAATGCGCGCCGATGGACCAGCCGATCCGGCCATTCTCGATGCCGTGTCACGCTCCGTCACCACAGTTCGCGGAGCCAAACTCGAGCTGCAGGAAGGCACCGTGCTGCGACTGGAACAGCACGTTGGCAGCGGTGACCAATTCGCCAGTGATTCAGAAATCGTCCTGACCAGCGGCGACATCATTGTTCGAGTTGATCCTGCTGATCCCCGCGACGGTGATGCGGAAACCAACCGCAACGTCGTGGTTCCCAACACCACTATGGCCGGCATCCTCAGCGGCATCGGGGCCTTGATCAAACGAGGGGCCGGTATCCTTGAACTGGCAGCCGAGAACACTTACACCGGGAAAACGGTCGTTGAAGACGGTACCCTGATCGTCAACGGCAGCACTGCACCGGAAAGCGACTTTGAAGTCCTTGGTGGTACCCTCGCCGGTGCAGGAACCATTCACGGTGATGTTGTTGTCCGAAATGGCGTGCTGTCCCCGGGAAACAGCCCCGGCATCATGACGCTCGGCAGCCTGGAACTATCCCCCACCAGCACCTATCACGTCGATGTTCTTGGCATCACTGTCGGTACGGAATATGATCGCACTGTGGTCGACGGTGATGTCAACCTCGACAACGCTGTACTCGAAGTTGACTCCTCCGGATTCGTCGGCATCGTACCGGTTGGCAGTGAGTACATCATCGTTGAGAACAACAGTACGAATCCAGTAGTTGGTCGATTCGCCGGACTGCAGGACGGCGACATCGTCGATTACAACTTCGGTAACCCCGGCACAATTGTCCGCATCTCCTACTACGCGGGCGACGGGAACGATGTCGCACTCATCGTCGATGAAGAGGAACCGGAAGTGAGTATCAGCGAATCCGG
>CAITYU010000005.1 GCA_903896675.1 uncultured Planctomycetaceae bacterium | reverse complement strand
TGAGTGCCCGGCTGTGGCTGATTGCCCGGTTGCGGCTGAGTGCCCGGCTGTGGCTGAGTGCCCGGTTGCGGCTGAACTCCCGGTTGCGGTTGAGTTCCCGGTTGCGGCTGATTGCCCGGTTGTGGCTGAGTGCCCGGTTGCGGCTGAGCTCCCGGTTGCGGCTGAGCTCCCGGTTGCGGCTGAGTGCCCGGTTGCGGCTGAGCTCCCGGTTGCGGCTGAGTGCCCGGTTGCGGCTGATTGCCCGGTTGTGGCTGATTGCCCGTTTGTGGCTGCGTTCCCGGTTGCGGCTGAGTGCCCGGTTGCGGCTGAGTGCCCGGTTGCGGCTGAGCTCCCGGTTGCGGCTGAGTGCCCGGCTGTGGCTGAGTGCCCGGTTGTGGTTGAGTGCCTGGCTGTGGTCGAGTTCCCGGTTGTGGCTGAGTGCCTGGCTGTGGCTGAGTGCCCGGTTGCGGCTGAGCTCCCGGTTGCGGCTGAGTGCCCGGCTGTGGCTGAGTGCCCGGTTGCGGCTGAGCTCCCGGTTGCGGCTGAGTGCCCGGTTGCGGCTGAGTGCCCGGCTGTGGCTGAGTGCCCGGCTGTGGCTGATTGCCCGGTTGTGGCTGCGTTCCCGGTTGCGGCTGAGTGCCCGGCTGTGGCTGAACTCCCGGTTGCGGCTGAGTACCCGGTTGCGGCTGAGTGCCCGGTTGCGGCTGAGTGCCCGGTTGTGGCTGAGTGCCCGGTTGCGGTGGCTGCATCCCGGGAGTGTCTGGCAAGGGCACTGGTTGACGCAACCGCGGCGTCCGGGACTCGGAAGGGACTTCCGGGGTTACTTCCGGGGCCGCAGGAGGAAGTGGGCGTGGCGGTTGCAGGCGACTGCGAGGCGTGGGGGCGGTCGGGCCGAGATTATCGCGTCGCCGCAGGGTTCGCGGTGGCGGGCCGGCAGGAGCAGGTGCGGTTTCGGGCTTTGCCGATGACTCCGAGTCTGCAGGTGCGACAGGGGCAGCCTGAGGTGTGCGATTCTCTGGCTGTGAAGGCTGGGCAGGCAACGACGGAGTTTCCTGCGGTGGCTGAAAGGGCTGTGCCTGCTGTTGCAACTGCTGGAGAAAATCCTTGAGTGATTCGGTGGATTCCGGAGTCAGTCTGGGGGCCGGCAGGGGCGGAGCGGCTGGTGGGGGCGAGGTCCCTGGCGGCGACACGGGAGGCAACAGTCCATCCTGCCGGAACTGCTGCAGCATGTCCTTCAGCTTTTGCTGTGTCTGTGGCTGCTGCAGACTTTCCTGCAAAGCCTGTGGTGACATGCCCTGCAATCCCGGCGGCACAACGTCCGGCGGCAACTGATCCTGCAGCTTTTTCAGCATGCTTCCCAGTTGATCCAGCGCTGCGGGGGGCACTGGAGTTCGCTGCTGCTGCTCGATCGTCTGCCGCAGTTTCTGCAGCAACTGTCGTGAAGCGGCCGGAACACTGTCCGCCCGGTCAGGCAGTGGCAGTGGACGCTGTGTCTGATCCTGGCCCGTGCAGATTCGGCCCGGCAGCAGACTGCATTGCAGTACCGCCAACAGCAGCCAGACCTGCAGTGATCGAACAGTGCCGGGTACAGTGCTCATGACGGCTGCACCCACGCTGGCGGCTGCAGGCCGGCGTTCAGAGGCTGCAGATCGGCTGGCAGAAACCAGCCGTCACGACGGATCAGTTCCCCATCAAACCAGATTTCTCCGCCACCATAATCCGGTCGCTGAATGAGTACCAGATCCCAGTGCACACAGCTGCGGTTGCCGTTGTCGGCCTCCTCGTAGGCGTTCCCCGGAGTGAAGTGGAAGGAGCCACCGATTTTTTCGTCGAACAGGGTATCCAGCATGGGATGCAGGATGCGGTTGTTGGTGCCGAATGACCATTCGCCGATGTAGCGGGCCCCGGGATCGGCGTCGAGGATCTGGTTCAGTCGTTCCGGAGCATTGCGACAGTCCGCGTGCTCAATACGACCGTTTTTCAGTTCGAATCGAATGCCTTCAAAGACAGTGCCCTGATACCGCGAGGCCGTATTGAACTGAATGGTGCCGTTCACACTTTCCCTGACCGGAGCGGTGAAGATTTCACCGTCAGGGATATTGCATTCTCCCGCGCACGGTACGACCGGGATGTTGCGGATGGAGAAGCTGAGTTCCGTGCCGGGTGCGGTGATGCGGACCTGATCGGCCGCTTCCATACGGGCTTTCAGCGGGAGCAGATCGCGAGCCATTGCGGCGTAGTCGGCTGTGCAGACATCAAAGTAGAAGTCTTCAAACGCTTCGCAGCTTTTGCTGGCCGCCTGAGCCATTGAGGGAGTGGGGTAGCGCAGGACCACCCACCGCGTGTGCGGGACACGGATCTGAATATGCACGGGCTGCCACCAGTGTTTCTGGTACAGATCCATGCGTTCGCCGGGGACATCGGCAAACTCGTTGGAATTGGCCGAGCCACGAATTCCGATGTAGGCGTCCATCTGTTTCATCAGGCTGGCTTCGTGAGCCCCAGCCAGCAGCATCCCGGCTTCCGTGGCCGTGCGATACAAGGCCCGCTGGATGGCGTTGTTTTTGACGATCACAACCGGCGTGGCGCCGGCGTCGCTGGCGATCTGGACAAGTCGACAAACCAGTGCAGGATCAGGCAGATCAATGGCTTCAATCAGCAGTTTCTGGCCGGCCTGAATACGGCAACTGTGGTGCAGCAGCACCTGAGCCAGCCGTTCAATACGAGGATCTTTCATTGCGAGTTCCGGGGAGCAGCGTGAAAGTCACCGGGAAAAGTCTGTCCACCGGTGAAAATCATAGACTTTTGGGGGGGAAAAAGCATGCTCAATCCGGGTGGAATCCGCGTTTCCGGCTGCAGATGGCTGCAGGTGTATCCGGCGAGTCTTTCCATGGCCGACGGCAGTCCGTAGAATACCGGTACGGAATGCATCGGCGACTGCCGGATTCGGGCCTGCTTTCATGAAATTCTCTGCTTATCGGAATGTGAATATGTTGTGGACTGACCGGTTTCGGGCCCCCGCCGTCTCTGTGAACGCTCGGCCGCAACTTCGCCGGCGCGCCCTGTCCATACTGCTGGCAGCAGCCTGCTGCTGTCTGGCGCTGGCCCCCGCCACGGCGCTGGCACAACGCAGCGGCGGCGGTTCCATCGAAGTGGAAACGAAATCGGCGTATTCGCACATTCGAGTACGTCGCAGTGGCAGCGTGCGATCCCTGATCTTCGTCAGAGATTCCGGGGAAGAAGCCTATGAAAGTCAGGTCAATCTGAAGACGCCTCATGTGCTGAGATTCAGTTACCTGCAGCACATGTTCGCCAATTACCTGTTTCAGCCGGAACAGCAGGATGCCATCATCGTGGGTCTGGGTGGCGGGTCCATGATCCACTTCCTGCAGAAATATGATCCGCAGGTGAATATTGAAGCGGTGGAAATTGACCCAGTGGTCGTCGAACTGGCTGAACGCTACTTCGCCGTCAAACAAAAGCAGAACGTGCGACTGGTGATCGCCGATGCCTTTGACTACCTGAAAAAGACGACGAAAAAGTACGATACGATTTACATGGACGCGTTCCTGAAGCCTTCCGCCACAACGGATGAAACCGGAGTCCCGCTGAAACTCAGAACGCAGGCCTTCTATCAGCAACTGCAGGGACTGCTGAAACCGGGGGGAAGTGTTGTGTTCAACATCAATCCACACCCGCAGTTGCGGGCTGATATCGAAACCATCAGCGAATCCTTCCCGCAGACCTACGTGTTCAGTCTGCCGAATTCCGAAGGTGTTGTGGTTGTGGGCAGTATGCAGACCGACCGACTGACGGCCGCCCAGCTTTCCGCCGCCGGCAAATCGCTGGACAAACGATTCAAATGCGGGTTTTCATTTGACGACATCGCCAAACGACTGCGCAAACAGTGAGCCGCAAAAGAACAGGGCGGGCCATCTGAGCGGCCCGCCCTGTGATCTGCAATGCGTCGGCTGAGCCGGCTGTGTCACACTACTTCGTGATGATCTCGCGGACCGTACGGCCACTGGGAATCATCGGCAGCACGTGCTCCTGGTACGGACAAATCACGTCCAGCAGGTAAGGACCGTCGTAAGCCAGCATTTCCGCCAGCGCCGCCGGGTACTCAGCACGACTGCGGACCTGACGCGCCTTGATGCCGTAGCCTTCAGCAATTCGCACAAAGTTCGGGAAGGTCTCCTCGGGCATCTTCCCGTCACCTTCACCCAAAGCTTCCGGATGATCCACAGGGCCCAGGTAGGTGTGAGCCCGGCGACCGGACATAAACCGATCCTCCCACTGCACCACCATCCCCAGATGCTGATTGTTCAGCAGCAGGATCTTCACCGGCAGCTTTTCACAGAACAGCGTCCCCAGTTCCTGAATGTTCATCTGAAACGAACCGTCGCCGTCAATGTCGATCACCAGCGAGTCCGGGAATGCGGTCTGCACACCCATGGCCGCCGGCAGACCAAAGCCCATCGTGCCCAGGCCTGAGCTGCTGAGCCAGCGCCGTGGCTTGTCAAACTTGTAGAACTGTGCTGCCCACATCTGATGCTGACCAACCCCCACAGCAACATACGTGTCGCGGTGCTGAGTCTGTCGCCAGAGCTCTTCAATGGCGTACTGCTGCAGAATCGCATCCCCCGCGTCCGCATAACTGAGCGGAAATTTGGACTTCCAGCCCGCAATCTGCTGATGCCACTCGGACAAATCCGGAATGTCCTCGTCCGTCAGAGCCGCGTTGAGGGCCTGCAGTGCCTCACGGACGTCGCCGTGAACCGGAATATGCGCTTCCTTGTTCTTGTGAATCTCTGAGGCGTCGATGTCCACGTGCACAATCTTGCCGTGCTTCGCAAACTCTTCCAGCTTGCCGGTCACGCGGTCATCAAAACGCACTCCAAACGCCAGCAACAGGTCGGCCTGATCCACCGCATAGTTGGCGTAAACCGTCCCGTGCATGCCCAGCATGTGCAAAGACTGCGAATGCGTCCCCGGGAAGACCCCCAGACCCATGACCGTCATCGTCACCGGAATGCCGGTCCGCAGCGCGAACTTTGTCAGCTCTTCAGAGGCATTGCTGTGAATACAGCCACCACCGACGTACAAAACCGGACGCCTGGCCCGACGCACCGCAGCCAGAATCTGCCGCACCTGCTCAGGGGCTACCGCACGAGTCTGCGGGCGATACCCAGGCAGATTCATCGGCGGATCAAAATCCACTTCGGAAAGCGGAATTGTCTGCAACTGAACGTCCTTGGGAACGTCCACCAGCACCGGCCCCGGACGACCTGTCATCGCCACATAATAGGCTTCCTTCATCACACGCGCCACATCGCGGACGTCCGTGATCATGTACTGATGCTTCGTGATCGCCCCGCAAACCTCCACCATCGGAGTTTCCTGGAAGGCGTCACTGCCAATCACCGCCTGCGGTACCTGACCGGTAATGCAGATCATCGGGATGCTGTCCAGCTTCGCGTCAGCGATCCCCGTCACCAGATTGGTGGCACCAGGACCGCTGGTACCCATCACCACACCGATCTTGCCGGTGGAACGAGCAATCCCCTGGGCCGCAAAGCAGCCACCCTGCTCGTGACGAGGCAGAATCGTCCGAATCCGCTCGCGATGCTCACGCAATGCCTGATGCAAAGGCATGCTGGCACCGCCCGGATAAGCGTAGATCGTCTCAACACCCAGACGGACCAGCATCTCGACCAGGATCTGAGCACCATTGATTGTCTGAGTAGCATTTTCGACGGTAGTCAACGTCATCACCCTTCCACAACTTCAACGCATACCTGCAAAGTGAATTACGAGCGGCGACGTGTACGCCTGTTCCCGGTGGTGAGTTCAGGCCGCGTGCGCAGCGCGGAGTGTCTTCCGTGGTGCAAGTCTATTCTGTGAAATGCCGCGGATCGATGAAGAAATCTGCCGGAATGCCCTGAATGCCGGAAAGTCTCAGAAGGGGAATCAGAAAAGAGCGAGCAATCCAGTTGGGGAGGCTGGGAAAGAGCTTTTCAGGACCTGCTGGTCAGCAATGTCGGCTGTGACGGAACCCGGGTGGCAGAATAAGTCCGGTTGACTCTGTCCGCCGGCCGGGACTACAAGGGGTGGCTGAGGGTCTCTGGAGCGGGCCCGAGAGGAGCCATTTCCCCGGAATTTTCGTGATTTTCCGGGAAATTGACTCGAGATCGACGGAGCGATCGGATGCGACATCTGGCGTTGACGGGACTGCTGGCGACACTGGTGGCTGGCTGTGGCGGATCGGACAAAGGTGATGCAGCGGCAAAAACTGCCGGTATTCCGTTGTCGATTGCTTCGGCAAAACAGTCTGAGACTCCGGTGAAAGTGACCAAAAAGCTGGACGAGTATCCAGCGGAGATCCGTGCGTTGCTGCAGCGTGCGAATGCCGCGGTGGTCGCCGGACGCAATGCCGTGGCGATTGAGTCGTTGTGTCAGGCCATCGGACAGACTCCGGAAGACGCCAGTCTGTTTCGGATGCGAGCTGACGTGTACAAGCTGCAGGGTGAGAATGCGAGTGCGCGAGCGGACTTCAGCACAGCGTTGCGGCTGGCCCCGAATGACCCGGATCTCTGGAACAATCGCGGCTATTTTCTGATGAGTCAGGGTCTGACAGCGGAAGCTCTGAGTGATTTCAACCGTGCGATTCAACTGCAGCCGGCGCATACTGCGGCGCTGAACAATCGCGGGCTGGTGCATCTGGCCAATCAGAAAATGGAAGAGGCTGAGGCGGATTTCACGAAGGCTCTGGATGCTGACCAGAAGTTTGTGGACGCGTGGAACAACCGGGCTTTTGCCCGGCTGAAACTGAACCGCCTCGCGCCGGCGATGGACGATATTCGTCAGGCACTGCGGCTGGATGAGCGATACGCCACGGCGTGGAACAACTGTGGGCTGATTGCCGTGCGTCAGGAGAACTGGGAGGAGGCGGTGCGGGCATTTTCGAGGGCGATTGAGCTGGAGCCACTGGATTCACGGTGGCTTGGACATCGCCGCGAAGCGTTGCTGAAGCTGGGCCGCTACGAGGAATCTCAGGCGGATGCAGCGCGAGTTGTCTGGCTGGAGGAGCTGCAGCGATTGTCTGTGGCGGCGCAGCAGAGTCCGCGTGGCACCGAAGTGTGGATGCAGCGGGGCGGGCACCTGCTGGCCGGCCGTGAATATGGAGCGGCCGCTCAGGATTTTACTCGCGTGCTGCTGTTGCAGCCGAAGAACGCGGATGCGCTTGCGGCGCGAGCGCGAGCGTGGGTTGCGATGGGCGATCGTGAGCGAGCCATGGCCGACTGTGATTCGTGCCTCGCCATTCGCGAGGACAACGAAGCGCTGTCACTGCGTGGTGATCTGTGGCTGCATCGCGAGGATGTGGAGCGGGCGCTGGCGGACTACGAAGCTGCTGAACGGTTTGATGAGCAGGTGGCGCAGGCGTATGACCTGCGGGCAGCGGCTTACGCAAAGTCCGGAAAGGCCACCGAAGCTGCAGCCGACCGATCGCGAGCGGCCGGGATTCGCTCCGCGCTGGCAGCTCCGACGTCTGCGACAGCGGCACCCGCCGCGGCCGATCCGTCCTTCAATCCCTGAAACATTGGCAGCCCGGTGCAGGCATCGCGGCGGAAGGCTGGCCCTGCCGAAATTCCGCAACTATGATTCGTGACTGTCGGCGGTGCTCCGCAGGCACTGACTTTTCCTGATCTTACCTCCGGTCTGCTCATGAGCTCCGCATCGCGACCGAACACTGCTGCGTCGGGGAACTTTCTGCTGGGAAGTTTCGTGTCGCTGGCCGTGCATCTGCTGCTGCTGGTCATGGCGACCCTGCTGCTGAAAGGCTGTCAGCAGGGCAGTCCCGGAACAGCGGGCGGAGAAGTTTTCCGCGAAGTGGGTCTGTTTGTCGTGGAAGGTTCCGAGGACGGGCGGGGAGACGTCGGGCTGCAGCCCGACGCTGGCTCGGACGATCAGACGCAGCCGGCACCCCGGAATACCGCCACTGCCACGACCGCTGCCAGTCAGACGGCAGTGGCCGAGAACGCGGCAGGTCGTGTACCGCAGCAGATACCTGACACCGGAACACTCAGGGATCCCGAGCAAACGGGGGCAGAGGATGGCAGCCAGTCCGCCCCGCTGTCCGGGCTGATTGGTCCGGGATCGGCAAATACTGGACGCAGTGGCGGGTCGGCCGGCGGCAGTGAATCGCTGATTCAGCCGCTGCAGTCCGGCGGTGCGCGGAAGATTGGCGGTGTCGGCGGCCCCGGCGAAACCACCTTCATGAACATCGCCGGCGTGGGCAAGTCGTTTGTGTACGTGATCGACACCAGCAGCAGCATGGACGGTCCGCGGCTGCGCACGGCCCGTGCACAACTGAAAGCCAGCCTGCGTCTGCTGCAGCCCAACCAGCAGTTTGCAGTCATTCTTTACAACGAGTATCGGGTGCGGCTGAAGCTGCGACGCCAGGCCGAGCAGCCCATGTATTTCGCCACGGATGTGAACAAGCAACTGGCTGCGCAGGAAATTGACCGCATCGCTTCAGACAGCGGAACTGACCACCAGCCCGCCCTGCTGGAAGCACTGGCACTCAAACCGGACGTCGTGTACTTCCTGACGGATGGTGACGAACCGGAGCTGAGCCCGGCCGACCTGCGGGACATCGCGCATTATCGCAACGGTGCGACGATCCATGTCATCAGATTCGGCGATGGCAGCTTCACCAGCCGGTCGCTGAACTGGCTGCAGAAACTGGCCCAGCTTGGTCAGGGGGAATACCGTGAGATCACGGTGGAACCCCGCTGATGGGTTCAACGTAAAATGCAGTCCGCGGTGTGCAGTAGTATTTGAAGCACGAAGGCACCACTTGCAGAGGCATCCCAAGGCGAGCCGTTGGCGGATGCCGGCCCTGTGAGGGCGAGGCCACCGCCGAGCCGGTCAACCCTGGAAGGGCGAGGCTCCTGCCGAGCCGCTCAACTTGGGAGGGCGTGGCTTCCGCCGAGCCGGTCAACTTGGGAGGGCGAGGCTCCCGCCGAGCCGCAGGTGGAAACCAACGGGTGTTATTGTGGTGTTTGGTTGGATTGATTTCACCACGGAAGGACACGGAAAACACGGAAAAACGACGTGGTGAGGGTTGCGCTGTTTGCGTGTGCCGGCCTTGTGAGGGCGAGGCTCCCGTCGAGCCGTGAGAATCCGCGGCCAGACTGGTAGTTCGGCTCAGCAGGAGCTTCGCCCTCCCGAAGGGGGTGTACGGCAGCCAGACTTGTGAGGGCGAGGCTCCCGCCGAGCCGTGGGAATCCGCGGCCAGACGAACAGTTCGGCTCAGCAGGAGCTTCGCTCTCCCGAAGGGGAGGCAACCCAGCAAACTCAGGATTTCGCGTTGAGCCCGCTGACAGGTGACTCGCAGTGGCAGCCCGGTCTCACAGTGCTAGAATGCAGGCTGTGGGTTCTGCGACAACGCAGAGGAAATCAGAGTGTGGCTTTCAGATCAGGATAGTGGCAATGACCGGTTATACGGTTCACACGGGTGCTTCGAAGAAGTTTGTCAGTGGCTGGGATCGAGTCTTCGGGGATGAACGCAGCAGTGGTGGCAAGTCGGCAGCCGGGGGCGGTAAGAAGTCGGCTGGCGGAGCAGCGGCGAAGTCAGCCGCGGCAAAGGGGGGGAAAGGCCGCAAAAAATCCTCATAAACCCTACCGCCCGCAGTCAGTTTACAGGGGCCATTGCAATAGACCCCCTTGGGGGTTGAATTGCTGACTGCGATTACGACAGGATGCCGTTTCGACCGGGGCAGCTTAGGAACGCTGCCTCCGGCGTTCCGGAGACTGCTGTCATGCCCCTGTCTGCTCAGACACTGCTGAAGTCACTGGCTGCGACGGCGGAAAATCTGCTGGATTTTGCAATTCCACCGTACTGCCCCCTGTGCCGTGATGTGCTGGCGCAGCCCGCGGGCACCGCGGTGTGTTATTGTCTTGCGTGCAGCCAGCGACTGGCAGAGCAGACGGGGGACCGTTGTCAGCGGTGTTCTGCCGTGGTCGGCCCGTGGTCCTCCACCCAGCAGGGCTGCGTCCACTGTCGCGGCAGGACTCTGCGGTTTCGTTCGGCAGTGTGTCTCGGGATGTACAGTGAAGATCTCAGACGGGCCCTGCTGTCAGCCAAATGGTCCTTTTCATCCGTGCAGATCCAGTCGCTGGCACGATTGCTGGCACAGCGCTGCGAACCGCAGCTGCGGGCGCTGCAGGTGGACCGCATCATTCCGATTCCGCAGCACTGGCGACAGCGGCTGTGGCGACACTTCAACCCCGCATGGCTGGTTGCCGAACAGCTTGCTGGTGTCCTGAAAGTTCCCTGTGATATTCACATTCTGCGAAAGTCCCGCAGGACGCGGCCGCAGAAACGGGTCTCCGTGACCCGGCGGTTCGAAAATCAGAAACGGTCATACAGTATTCGGGATGCGGCCGTCATTCGCGGAGAGCGAATTCTGATTGTGGATGACGTGCTGACGACCGGTGCGACCTGCTCCGAAGTTGCCGCAGTCCTGCTGCAGGCCGGAGCGGTCGAATGTCACGTGGCTGTCATTGCCAGGGTGCTGGATCATTCGGCCTGAGTCTGCCTGCAGGGGCAACAGGGGCAACAGGGGCCGCAGAACATCAGGGCAGCACCAGCACTGGCCACGGGCTGTATGGCTGCACGACGTCGACAGCCGCAGTGCTGTCGACGAAGACCACCGCGTCAGTCGGGTGCAGCAGCGACAGGTCCACGTCCTCGGGAACTCGCCACTCACGCTCAGCGACCGTATCCGTTATGCCATCCTGTGTGGCTTTCTGGTACCACGGTTGATCGGCCGCTGGCAGTGACTTCCACGTCTGGTCACAGCCGTAGCAGACAGGCCTCAGGTCGCAGGGGCTGAGCGCTGAGCGTCGGATGGCCAGTCCCCACGGTTCAAAGTCATAGCGCTGCCGATGTCCCCGGAAAACACGACGCTGGCGAAATTCGCTGAGGGGCACTGCGGTGAATGAGACCACGTGGTGTCCGCCTCGGATGGCCAGTCGCGAGGCCCGCAGCCGCCGCTCAGACAGGATCCGCAGCAGAGTACCGGAGGCCGAACGATCAGACTGGTTCTGCAGCAGCGATGCGCAGTACTGCTGCCGGGATTCGCCGGGCCACGGCCCCGCAGCGGGACGTGTCCAGTGGCAAAGCCACTGATCGGGGCAGGCCAGTGGGTGATCTGAGGGCAACGGCGGGAACACCGTCGACTCCACCCGCTTCGCAGTCACTGCGTCCAGCCGGCGACCGACAGAATGTCCCCCGCAATCCTCGGGATCCGCAAGCAGATGAACCCGCTGCTGCTGATCCGCGGAAAGACAGGACAGACACTCAGACGCCACATACAGTGGTACATTGCATCGTTGGGGATCCTGCAGATGCCACTGAATCAGCCGAGCCACGTTGCCCTGCGGTCGGCACCTCAGCACGCGGATTTCGTCAGCCATGGCAAACAGAGCCAGATCCGCCTGCGGCAGTCCCGTTTCCCGCTGCCCGGGTTTCCGATCGATCCGCAGTGTGAGCCTTGCAAGTCCGAACAGATCGCAGCCGGCTGTCAGCATATCGGCTCCGGCAGCCTGCTCGCAGATCAGTACCTGGGTGCTGTCGAGTGGCAGTGCGGCCAGGGTGCTGCGCAGTCGGCTGAGCCACTGTGTTTCCTGATCCAGCCTTCTGCTGAGACGACTGGAGACGATGGCGACGCGGCGACGTCCGGCCAGGCACAGCGGATCGGAAAAGTCCGCGGGGCCCATCCAGCGCGGCAGGGCCGAAACAGTGTGAGCCGTGTCCGCAGACTTCAGCTCAAAGGCCGGGCTTACCTGTGGCACCATGCTGCACCTGTGGTCTGAACAGCTCGCATCCGTTACTGCTGCTTGTCCTTTCCTGAAAGCCAATCCAGCGGAAATACGGCCAACTGCAGCCGACTGTCAGCTTCATACAGGCATAGCAGGCGACCATCGGGCAGAAATGCAAGATCTGAGTAGGCACTTTTGCCGGGTTCAAGCGTGCGCTGAACGGGCCACGTGCGGCCGAAGTCCCGGCTGAGTTTCACAGTCAGGTTTTCGCGTTTGCCGCGACCACCGGGAATCTCCTGCCCCTGTTTGTCTCGAGCCAGTGTGTGCGGGTTGGAATACACCACCCAGCCGGGTTTGCCGGGTACACTGGCCACACTGGCCATACAGATGGGCTCCCAGAGCTGCGGGTGAAACTGCGGAGTCGTCCATGCGGACGCACCATCCGGACTGTACGCGACCAGTTTGCGACTGGCCCTGGATTCATTGCGGGAAATCAACAGCACTCGCCCGTCAGACAACTGCGTCAGCGTGGTTTCATTGGGATCTTCGAAGTCGCCGGCATCCGGTACCACGATGTCGCCAGCCTGCCACGTCTGGCCGTGGTCGTCGCTGAAGATCGTGGCTGAGACCGACGGATGATGATCGCGAACACCGCCATAGGCCAGCCAGACCGGCACCACCAGTCGTCCGCTTTGCAGTTGAATTCCGTGACCGGGGCCGGTCGCGAGGACTTTCCAGTCGCAGCCACTGCGGAAGGCTTCAAAGGCCGCAGTGATTTCGCGAGGAGCGGACCAGGTGAGTCCATCATCGATGCTGCGAATTGAAAAACAGCGCGCGTAGTTGACACAGTACAGAAACTCGATGGCTTCCGTCTCGCGATCAATGATCGCGACCGGGTTATTGACAGTTTGTTCGGCATCCGCAGTGGGGTTCCCGGAAGTTCCGGCAATCCGCGGTCCGTGGTGAGCAATGTGCCGAGGCTGGGACCATGTGCGGCCGGCATCGGTACTGCGTCGCAGGTGCACTTCGATTTCCCCCCAGTCGCTTTGGCTTTTGCGGCGGGCTTCGCACCATGCAAGGATTGTGCCGCGAGTTGTTACGGCGATGCCGGGAATCCGATAGAGCGACACATCGTGCTGACCGGCCGCGAAGACCGTGGTGCGATAGGGTTCTGCGGTGGCGGATGCCGCAGTTCCGGGGGCCTGTGCCAGTGCCCGCGGACTGTGGGTCACCAGCACCAGCAACAACAGAAGTACAGTTCCTGGAAGCAGCGGGATCCGCATGGCAGGCACCAATTCACTGAGACGTGACAGCAGGTATCGACAGCAGGGAGCAATCAGGAATCACCCACACAGTCTGCCGTTTGGGCTGCCGGATCTCAACTGTGTCGTGTGTGGATTTGTGTGGGAACTGTCTGTTCGATCAGGTTCCGCTGGCTTCCGGAAAGTTCGTGTGGATCGTTGAAATTGGAACAATCGGCACAAACTGCCGGTATCTGCCCGGCAACAGACGTTCAGGTGAACTTGCTGTCAGTGTGGTGCGGATGGCTGCAAAAGCCCGGCGAAGTGCGTTGAATTTCGCGTGATTTCGAGCAAATCCGCCGTGCACACCGGATTCTGACATCTGGCAGTTTTTGTGCTTTGGCGGCGGATGCCTGAGAAACCGCGGACTCCCTGTGTTTTTTCATCTCTGAGCAGTCCTCCAGCCGGTTAGAATCGGGTGCGGTGAATGCCGATTCCTGCCGATTCTCTGTTGGTATGACGGTGACAACCTGAGACTTCTGTTTCAGCCTTCCTGCCCTTACCTCTGTCGCTGCAGTGCCATGCTGTCAGCGATCCCCCCTGCGAGGCGATCATGGCTATGCACTTTGGTTCTACAGATGTGTCGTTCCCACGACGCAGCCGTTACGCCGTTGTTATGCCTGCGTGGCGTGGTTTCGCTGTCGGCCGTCTGGCGATGCTGCTGCGTATCCGCTGGCGTATGTTGCTGTTGATCTGCGTGATCGCGATTGCAGCGGTCGGCTTCACCAGAGTTCGGTCAGGCACTGCGCGTGGTCTGCACAGTCGTCTGCTGACCGTACATCCTTCACGTTTCCGAATCACGCGTGAGTGTTCGGGGGTGATTGAACCTGTCAGCAGCTCTGTGGTGCAGTCCGGCTGTCACTGGACCGTGGCAATTCTCAGTCTTGTGCCTGAGGGCACCGAGGTGCAGGCCGGCGATGTGGTGTGTGTACTGGATTCTTCAGAGATTCAGGAGTTTCTGCGTTCTCGCGAGATTTCCCTGATTCGTGCGAATGCAGCCGTTACCGCGTCCCTGAAATCCGAACAACTGCAGCAGGCGGCGGCCGAGCGGCGCCTGTCGGATGCTCAGTTCGCACTGCAGTCTGCCGAAATGGATCTGCAGCAGTATGTGCAGGGGACACACCCGAAGCAGGTGGACAAGCTGGATCGGGATCTGCAACTGGCGGAAACACAAAGGCAATCGGCCGAGGATGAATTTGCATTCACGCGCCGGATGTGGATGACGGGCGTAGCCAATCGGGCGGAAGTGAATGCGGCCGGCATGGCTCTGACGAACCGCAGTGTGCAGGCCGGACGACTGGCAGGTCAGAAGGAGCTGCTGGAGAAATTCACCGACCCGAAGACTCGCCGACGACTGGAATACAACGTTGATCATCTCAGGCTGAATCTGGCTCGCACGGACCTGGCCAATTCTCTTGCCGAGACTCGCTACCGCATGGTTTCGCTGTCGGACCAGCGTCGTCTGGACATTTACGAACGCTACGCCCGGACGGCTCGGGAAAGCATTGAGGCCTGCACCCTGCGGGCTCCGCGGGCCGGTCGAGTGATGCATGCGAACAGTTGGTACAACCGCAGTCGCGGCGTACGGACCATTGAAGAAGGTCGCTCGGTGTACTATTCGCAGGCGATTTTTGAGATCCCGGATGAGCACGAACTGAAGATCAGTTTTGGTCTGGATGAAACACTGGTTGCCCGGGCAACTCCGGGTATGACCGTCGACGTCAAGCTGCCGGGATTTGAGCAGTCACCGGTGAAGGCTGAGGTGCAGTCCATCAGCAATTTCCCGAAACAGCGGTGGACGAACGGTGTGGAGATTCGTGAGTACATGGTGGAGGCTCTGCTGTATCCGACGGACGAACAGCGAACCCATCTGCACCCGCAACTGGATGCCAGAGTCGAAATCACTCTCACTGACGATGCAGATGCTCTGGTGGTTCCGAAAGACGCCGTCGTCAGGTTGAATGGTCGCCCGTGTGTCCTCGTACCTTCAGCCGATCAGTCCGAACTGCTGCCTCTGGCCGTGATTCCGGGGGAAGTGCACGACGGTGAGGTTCTGATTCTGGAGGGGCTGACGGCCGGCATGCAGGTTGTGCGACACGCACAGCTCAACTGACATCCACCAGCCGTGGTCCAAGCACCTCAAAACGAGGCTCGATTCCCAGCCCGGCGGATGTGCCAGCCTGCATGAATCCATTGATTCTCTGCGGCGCATTGCTGGCCGTGCTGACCGTGACATAACTGTTGAAATCGGTGCTGGTGAACCGCAGTTCTTCAGGTGTGCTGTGTGCCAGGTGGGCGATGGCTGCGGTGGTGATGTCACCGCCCCAGCTGTCTTCAAGAGTCATGGCGATTCCCATGCTGACGCACAGATCACGGACCTGTCGCGTTTTCGTCAGGCCACCCAGCTTGCTGATTTTCAGATTCACAACATCCATGGCCAGATCGGCGCGTCCGCGGAGCAGCATTTCGAGGCTGTCAACGTTTTCGTCGAGCACAAACGGGTGATCCGTCTGACGTCGCACCGCGAGGCACTCTTCGTAGGTCAGGCAGGGTTGTTCAATGTAGACGTCAACGTTCTTCACCGCCCGCACGACTCGGACTGCTTCGTGCTGAGTCCAGCCGGTGTTGGCATCAGCCACCAGTCTGTCCGAGGGCTTCAGCATGTCACGTACTGCGTGAATTCGCTCAATATCGGTATCGGGGTCACCGCCGACTTTGAGCTGGAAGCGGGTATAGCCGGCAGCGCGGTAACCGGCCACCTTCTTTGCCATCTCGTCCGGTGACTCCTGAGAAATCGCGCGATACAGGCGGACGCTTTCACCATAACGTCCCCCCAGCAGCGTGCAAACCGGCAGGCCACTGGCTTTGCCCAGCAGGTCCCAGCAGGCAATATCGATCCCGGATTTGACGTAGGGATGTCCTTTGAGTGCCGCATCCATGCGATGATTCAGACGCGAGATTTCCCGGGGATCCCAGCCGATCAGGTGGGGCGCCAGTTCCCGCAGTCCAGCACGCACACCCTCCGCATAAGCCGGCAGATAGAACGGACCCAGCGGACAGACTTCACCGTAGCCCAGCAGTCCACACTCAGTTTCAATTCCCACGATGGTACTGTCAAAGACAGTCACGGATTTTCCACCGGACCATTTGTAGGAACCTTCGTTGAGCGGCAGTTCAACTCGATGTGCAAAGATGCGTCGGATTTTCATGAGAAATTCGGTGTCTGGTGTTTGGGGGAAGTCTGAAGGGCAGAGTGCGGACAGTGGCAGCAGTGGCAATGCAGGGCAGGGGCTCAGGAGCTTCCGGTTTGCTGCAGCCAGTCCAGCAGCACACCTGGGACATCCACGCCGCAGGCCTGCTGCAGTCCGCGCCAGCCAGGCACAGCGTTGACTTCAATGACCTGTGCCTGACCTGCGGCATCGTACATCAGATCGACTCCGGAAAAAACCGCCCCCACCACATTTGCTGCGGCGGTTGCCAGGTGCACTTCGTGCGGGGTGGGATTCCAGGGGGCTCCGGTGCCCCGCTGCGAAATGTTGGCGCGGAAGTCACCGGGGCGTGGAGTCCTCTGCATGGCGCCCAGCACCCGGCCATCCAGCATCAGCAGTCGCAGATCAAATGCCGGCCCGGTAACGAATTTCTGCACGTACAGCACGGCACTGATGCGTTCCAGAGTTCTGAAGACGCGGAGGGCAATTTCCGGATCCGTCACACGAACAATGCCTCGTCCCTCGGCACCGAACAGCGGCTTGACGACCACGTCACGCCCCAGTTGCTCAAAAGCCTGCAGGGCGGCTTCCGCACCCTCGCAGACAACAGTGTCGGGAACCGGAAGTCCCTGCTCGGCCAACCGCTGCGTTGTCAGGTACTTGTCGACGGCACATTCCAGTGCCCTCGGAGAATTCACGATGCGCGTGCCAGCAGCCTCCAGACCGGACAGCAGATCCATTCGCGCCACAACCTGCTCCAGTGATCCGGGGGGCATCGTGCGGACAATCACGGCGTCAAACCCGGTCAGTTCCGTATCACCGCAGAAAAATCTGAGGCGGCCTGCGAGGACACGAGCCGAAAACTGCTGAAAGGACAGGATCGTGACAACATCACCGCGTTCCAGAGCAGCCTGCTGCAGCAACCGGACATACAGACTGTCGGATTGTCCAAAAATGCCCAAACGCATGACGCCACCGCAGTCGGCAGAAACAGGGGAAATTTGACGGGTCTGGCATTCTCTGCTGCCGCCGCCGTCGCCACAACTGCCACACCCGGTTTTTTCTCGCCGCGGAACACGCCCGAGCACCCGATTTTCAGATGCACATTCCGCCACCTCCCGTTAGACTGCTCAACAGCCCGCAATTGTCCGCCCTCCTTTCGGACCGGAGTTCCTCTGATGTCTGCTCACCTGACGTCCCGCCGTACCATGCTGCGTGGTCTCGGAGTTTCCATGGCACTGCCATGGATGGAATCGCTGCGTGTGTGGGGGCAGGAAGCCGGTACCACAGCCGCCACCGGGCAGGCTCCGACACGCTTTGCCGTTCTGTTTTCCGGAAACGGCTTCCACAAAGACCACTGGTGGGCCCGTGGCACAGGCCAGCAGATGGAACTGGGCAAAGTGCTTGAACCGCTGCAGGCGCACCGGGAAAAACTGCTCTACATCCGTGGCCTCTACAACGAAGAAGCTCTGAAGGGCAACATTCACAGCTCCCAGACCGGCAACCTGCTCAGCGGTGCTCCACTGGAAGCCGGTGGCGGCATTCGCAGTGGCACCAGCATCGACCAGCTGCTGGCACAGACGTACGGCCAGACCACCAAAGTCCCCAGCCTGGTCCTCGGGTGTGAAAAAGCCAACCCGTCCGTCCACAAAAACTACTCCATGCTGTACAGCAGTCATATCTCGTGGAGTTCTCCGACAACTCCCACCCCCCTCGAGGTCTTTCCGGCACTGGCCTTTGATCGACTGTTCCGTGATGACGCTACGAAGGCCGATAAAAGCGTGCTCGACGCGGTCCTCGAAGACGCCGGTGATCTGCGTCGCAGCATCAGTCGCCTCGATCAGCAGAAACTGGATGAATATCTCAATTCGGTCCGCGAAGTCGAGCAGCGGATTGCTCGCGCCGGCAGTCGTGGCGAACTGCAGGGCTGGAAACCGGCACTGGAGAAACCCGATAAAGCCAGACCGGCTGACGGGATTCCTCAGGACATCGCCGAACACATGCGCCTGATGTGCGAGATTCTGGTGCTGGCCTTCCAGACCGACACCACCCGCATCTGCACTCTGAAACTCAATAACGACCACTCCTCACTGCGATTTCCGAATCTGGGTGTGGATTACATGATCCACCACCTGTTGTCTCATCAGGAATCTGATGACTGGCTGAAGGTCAATCGCTTCTTCATCGAACAACTGGCGTGGATTGCCGCAAAGCTGGATGCGGTGCAGGAAGGCGAACGCACCGCCCTCGATAACTCCGTCATCATGTACTGCAGCAGCATGCTGACCGGCAGTCACGATGCCACGAAGCTGCCCGTGATCCTGCTCGGTCGCGGCGGTGGCAAACTGGAAACCGGGCGCACGCTGGACTATCTGGACAAGCCCAATCGGAAAATGTGCAGTCTGTATCTGTCCCTGCTGGACAAATTCGGTCTGCAGCAGACGTCCTTCGGCGATTCAACCGAACGTCTGTCCGAAGTGTGATCGGGTTCAGCCGTCGTTGTCTGCGGATGATCCCGTGTTGCCACGCGCATTTCCGCCCCGATTCCGGGTCAGTGGCAGCAGCAACTGCGCCATCAGAAACAGAATCAGTGGCAGCATCCACAGGATTCTGGCCGTGTGCCACGCCCAGTTGGGCAGTGTCAGCAGTTGTCCGGCAATCAGGTAGGAGACCATACCCAGCAGCAGCCATGTCAGAACTCCACAGCCGAAGGCCGTCATCTGACTTTTGAAAACGCTGCGTTCAGTACCGGCGTCGAAGTGCACATCCACTGTGCGTCTGCGGCGAATGGACCGCGCTGTGGCTTCGCACAGTTCCAGCGTCGCTGACGCGGCGTCCAGCCACGCCGAACAGTCCGCTCGGTGGCGGCAAAGATGCAGAATTCTGGGCAGCATGGGGGCTTCGCCAACCGGATACTGCTGCTGCCGACCATCACGATACGTCACCGTCAGCAGAACACCGGCAGAGCCGTCGGTGGCGTTGGCCGGTCGCAGCGTCAATGAGGCCGGTGGCAGCAAACGTTCGGCTTCGGGCTGGGTGCTGAGCGACACCATGCGGGAAATCAACCCGGCTCCCGGAACAGCCTGATCCAGACAGGTCACCTGCGAATACAGAAATCCGCTGGCAGTCAGCAGATCAAGGCCTGTTCGCAGTCCGACTGCAAGGGCGGCATCGCTGAGTTCCGGCAGGGGCAATTCCAGTGTCAACTGGCGGATCGAGTCCGGATCAAGACCCAGCACAACGCGATCCGGTGGCAGTTGCGGCAGTTGCCATCGCCCCAGCAACGGGATGATGGCCGTCTGCGATTCGTCCAGCACCAGTTGCAGCTCGAATGTCAGGGCGGGCGACGCCGTCAGCTCAGGCAGTACCACCACAACATGCTTTTCCGCCTGCACTGCTGCTCGCGTCAAACGCAGGATTTCATCACAGTCTTCCAGAGCCAGCACCACGACCTGATTGGCAGGGTCCAGCATCACGTCTTCGGCACTGGCGGCCAGACGCAGCGGGATGCCGGCAGCCAGCGCCCGCTCGCGCAGTGGGCCCTGCAGGACAGACGGCGGCAGGGGCTGGTCACTGGCCCGACTGGCTTCCTGCAGCAACTGCCAGGCCAGAGCACTGCTGCCGACAAATGCAGTTTTCATGCGTTTCGGTGCCGAAAAAAGACCATCCACGACAAGACTCTGAGTCCTTCACACGGGGTGGTTCAGGCAGCACCCAAACCGGCCATGCGGCGCCACGCACTGAGCTGGCCCAGATGCATCATCATGTGGCCACCACAGTAAAAGGCATGCATGGAACCGAGTGACGGGAACAGTTCGGCCAGTCGTCCAGGATTGGGATTCGGTCCCTGAAAGGTTTCGTCCGACGCCGCTCGCAGTGCCGCACTGGCCGCTCGATAGCCCTCGAAAAACACCGCTTTGACCGATTCCATGGGCGGGTAAATCGTCGCCTGCGGGTCGTCGGCACACTTTGCGTCCTTCGAGAACACTGCGTCAAAACCCGCGGGCACTGCGGGGGCTGCGGCGCCAAGATCCCGGAGAATTCGCGGGGCATACAGTGCGAGGTGCCCCAGCACAAACGCCGGATGATTCGAATCAATCGGCGTGCCACCCGGACTGGCCAATCGTCCAAAGTTCTCTGCAGTGACATCCTTCAGCAGGCGTTCCGCATAACCAACACAAAGGTCCAGTGAATCCGCAATGCAGTTACCAATTGAACGACTCATGCACAGCTCCTGTGTGGTCCGGAAAATCAGAAAGGCGACCGTCCGCAGAGAGGACGCCGGTGTTTGTGTGATTGTAGACGCCTCGCCCGGAAAGCCGAATCGTACGGATTGACAGGTCGGGGAATTCCCTGAAATCCAGCAATCGCCCGCCCACACACCGCCGCGGTACCGGTAAAACACCGGGAATTCGCGCCCAAGGCCTCGGATTTTTCGCGGAATATCCGAACATTCGTTCATTCTTAAAAATCGGCGCCGATCTCGGCAATCCGCATTTGGAACTGCAGTGCTGCTCGTTCTACACTTGCCTCTCAGTCATCTCTGCGCTGACCCCGGTTGGTCTGTTCCCCAGCTTCTGCCTCGTATCATCCCCGGTCGATACACGCCATGTTTATGCCTTTGCTTGCAGCCAGCGACGTTTCTCTCGGCTTCTGGTACCAGACTTTCAACTCCCACGACCTCGTGGTGATTGCCCTGCTGGTACTGCTTGAAGGTATGCTTTCGATCGACAATGCTCTGGTGCTGGGACTGCTGGCAAAACGCGTCCCCAAGCCACTGCAGAAGCGGGCTTTGACGTACGGTCTGGTCGGCGCTTTTGTGTTTCGAATTCTGGCCGTGGCCACAGCCAGCTATCTGCTGAAATGGCGAATCGTGAAACTGTTCGGCGGAGGCTATCTGGTTTACATCGCCGTCAAGCACCTGTTCTTTGAGTCTCGTGAGGACCGCGAAGAAGTCGTCACAGTCTCTGCGGCCGGGGAACCAGAGCTGCGAATTGCCGAAACAGGCGCTGCTCTGACCGTGGCTCAGGAAGCGGAAGAGCTGGAACAGCGTCTGCCGGTACCCGTAGACGAAGAAGTCCTGTCCGGACGCAGCTTCTGGTGGACAGTACTGGTCATCGAACTGACGGACATTGCCTTCGCCGTGGATTCGATTCTGGCGGCAATCGCCCTCGTGGGATCACATCCCGGTGGTCCGGCCGCCACGACACCCCACCCGAAACTGTGGGTCGTCATTGCCGGCGGAGTTGTGGGTTTGATGCTGATGCGTGTTGCCGCAGCCATGTTTATTCGGCTGCTTGAAAAATTTCCGCGCTTCGAAGTTTCAGCGTACCTGCTGGTGATCGTGATCGGTCTGAAACTGCTGGTGGACTGGGGCTTCAACACCGAAGCTGATCCGCATCGCATCAATTTCCACGACTACACACACGTTGAATTCTGGGTGTTCTGGCTGTCCATGGCTGTGGCACTCTGTGTCGGCTTCATTCCTCCGAAGCAGCAGTCTGCCGGAACAGGAAAACCGTGAAACTGCGTCGCCAGCCCGAGGATTTTCAGGTCACCGAACTGACAGAAGTGCATCCGGCTGCGGGCCCGTTCGCCCTGTACCGGCTCACCAAGACGTCCCTCGGAACTCCGGAAGCCATTCAGGCCGTCTGTACTCGCTGGAATGTGCATCGCAAACGCATCAGTTATGGCGGGCTGAAGGATCGGCACGCTGTGACGACGCAGCACCTGACCATTCACAACGGTCCGCGACAGTCTCTGCAGCAGAAGTCCCTGCAACTGCAGTATCTTGGCCAGGTACCCGCCCCATTTACGGCGGCAGAGATCAATGCCAATCATTTTCAACTGGTCCTGCGGGACATGACAGCAGCCGAGGTGCAGCAGGCAGAAGCCGGCTGCGTGACCGTGCAGAATTCCGGGATCCCGAACTATTTTGATGATCAGCGTTTCGGATCTCTGGGAGTCTCCGGCGAGTGGATTGCGCGGGCGTGGTGTCTGGGGGACTGGGAACGAGCTCTGTGGCTGGCTCTGGCAGATCCTCATCCGGATGATTCAGGGACCGAACGTCAGCAGAAGCAGATTCTGAGGGATCACTGGGGACGCTGGCCTGAGTGTCAGCAGGCGCTGGCACGATCTCATCGGCGTTCCATCATCACCTACCTGTCAGACAAGGTGAAGGCCGGGCATCCGGTTGATTTCCGCGGTGCTCTCGCACGCATCAGCATCGACCTCCGCGGTCTGTATCTGTCGGCATGGCAGAGTGCTCTCTGGAATCGACTGCTGAGTCGATACCTGCAGACTGTGCTGCCCGCTGAAAAGCTGGTGGGGTATGACCTGCTCAGCGGTCCCGCCATGTTTCCGGCCACTCCCCTGTCAGCAGAACAACTGACCTCGGTCACCGCTCAATTGCCCCTGCCCAGTGCTCGAATTGATCATCCGGAAGGCCTGATCGGCGAGCTGCTGGGGCAGGTGCTGCAGGCAGAGGGGATCGAACTGCGGCAGATCCGTGTGAAATACCCGCGCGACAGTTTTTTTTCGAGGGGCAGCCGCAGCAGTCTGATTTTTCCTCAGCAACTGACGTGGGCGGTGGCGGATGACGAACTGTACCCCGGCAAGCAGTGCCTGACACTCGGTTTCAGCCTGCCTCGCGGCAGCTACGCCACGATTCTGGTCAAGCGATTGACCGGGCTGTAGTGCAGACGCCGGGAACCAGTCCGCCGCCTGTGCAGGACGTTTCGCCCGGCGGTCATCTGTCAGTGCGGCGTTGACGTGTTGTGCGGAGATTACCGGGGATCCAGCCCGAGGGCCTGCACGATGGCAGTTTCGTCATTATCGACAACGACGGGAGGGTTTGCGAAGGGCGTGTTCAGCACTCCGGCAGGATGCAGTTTTTTTGCGGCCAGTGCGGGATCGCCCGAGTGATAGGCCATGGTCAGATCCGGGTCCTTCAGCTGGTGTCCGGTGAGGATACATACGACTCGATCGCCGCTGGCAATCACTCCTTCTTCACGCAGCCTCAGAACTCCGGCAAGCGTGGCTCCGCTGGCCGGTTCGCAACCGAATCCGGTGGCCGCAATCCGCGCTCGGCAGTCGACAATCTCCTGATCCGACACACTGCGGACAACACCATCGCACACCTCCAGTGCCCGCAGCGCCTTGATGAGATTGACAGGGCGATTGATTTCGATGGCACTGGCCAGTGTCGCCGCACGTTCGTCCTGTCGATCCATCCGCTCAAAGCGATCACGGATGACGCCGGCATCCGGGCGTCCACCATTCCAGCGCAGGCCCAGCGTGTTCCAGAATTCATCCAGCGTGGCAGCGCCGGCGGAATTGATCACCGCCAGCCGCGGCACTCGATCGATCAGGCCCAGTTGCCGCAGCTCAAGAAACGCCTTTCCGAAGGCACTGCTGTTGCCGAGGTTACCGCCGGGCACAACAATCCAGTCCGGCACCTGCCAGCCGAGCCCCTCAAGGACTCGATACATGATCGTTTTCTGACCCTCCAGCCGAAATGGATTGACGCTGTTGCACAGGTAGATCGGGTGCTTCTCACAGATCTGACGCACTCGCGCAAGAGCATCGTCGAAATCGCCGCGAATCTGAATGGTCATGGCACCGTAATCCAGCGCCTGTGACAGCTTGCCAAAGGCAATTTTTCCACTGCCCACAAAGACGATGCAGCGAAACAGGCCGGTTACGCCCGCGTAGATCGCAAGAGACGCACTGGTGTTCCCGGTGGAGGCACAGGCCGTCATCTGAGCCCCCACGAGTCTGGCGTGGGTGGACGCGGCGGTCATGCCGTTGTCCTTGAAACTGCCGGACGGATTCAGACCTTCATACTGCAGAAACAGTCCGCCAGGCTGCAGACTGCAGGCTGTGGCAAGGCGGTCGTTCCGCTGCAGGATCGTCTGGCCTTCACCGATGGTTACGAGCTGTTCATCGGCGGCAAATCGCAGCAGCTCGCGAAATCGCCAGACTCCGCTGTAGTCCAGCGGATTCAGGCGGGAAGACCAGCGCTGCTGAAAATCCGACAGTCGACGCGGCAGCGGGATACTGTTCCAGTCATAGCTGATATCCAGCAGTGATCCGCAGTGCGGGCACGACGTGAGCACCTGGCCCACATCAAATGTGGCCCGACACTCAGGATTCAGGCACTGCTGGAATGCCGTCTGAAAAGCAGCACTGGACATGACTGGGCTATCTGACTGAACGTCGCAGAGGGTTGGCGATATGCGGGTTGGCGAGCCATTCGACTCGGATCGTTCCGCTCGCCCTGGATCACTCTTCCTGCCCGTAGCGTAAGGCAGGAAGCAGACTAATGCCAGATTTCTGCTGCTCAATCGCCTGCGCCGACCACCCCACTACTCGCGCCACACCAATTGCCAGTGCCTGCCGATCCGCAGGAATATCCAGCAATGTCATCAATCGCACGGAAGCCCAGTCGAGCGTCGGCAACTGATTCCCGGTTGCGAGGATCTTTTCCAGCCGCACAGCCGCTGCCGCAATTCGAATCCGATCGACACTGCCCAGCAGCGTTCCCGCTGACTCCCGCAATAACCGCACGCGAGCATCCGGAACATGAGCCGCAAAGCCGAATGGCATCCCCTGAGACTCCCGCGATCTGTACCACGACTCAGCCTGATCCGGAGTCAGAAAGCTGCGCAGAAGTTCGCTCGTCCACTGCCACGGATCATTGATCGTCTGACCCACAAAGACACTGGTCGCCGACTGCAGTGCTGCCATCAGACTGCGAGTCGCCGCGGCGGTTGCACGGGCAGAAAAACAGGCGGGACGCATTTCCGTCAGACACTGGCAGATCATCAGAGTATTCATGGCCGCATCCTCCTCAAGTGTCGGCACGTCGGTGCCACCACGCAGGATCCGCAGCAACCGTCCACTCCACGAAAGTTCGGCCAGCTCCGTTGACGCTGCTGCACTGTCTTTCGATCGAACTCCATTGATGGCGTAGTTCAGCAGTTCCGGCAGCTGCCCCAGTATGCGACAGACTCGCGCAACAGACGATTCCACACACGCATCATTCGGCGCAGGATCAAAGAATGACAGCAGCGACATGCTCAACTGCAGCAACTCAACCGGACGAACTCCCACCGGGAGCAGTGAAAAGGTCTCGCCGATCGACTCGTTCAGGGCAACTGCGGATTCCGAGACCTGTGATTCCCAGTCAGACATCTGCTCCGCACAGGGAAGCTGGCCGTGCAGCAGCAGCCACGCCACATCCTCAAATCGCTGAAACTGCACCAGTGATTCCACCGTGCAGCCCAGATACGAAACACCATCCGCCGGAAAGCTGAGCAGACTGGTGCTGCCGCACACACGACCACTGAGACTGTACTGGTCCGCCGCTGCCGCCTTCTGCAGATCACCCACCAGTTTCTGCAGTCCGGCAACAAGCCACGGTGAAGGTTTCTGCACTGGATCTTTCACGGCCTGACTCCATTCTTCCCGATTTCGACCCCGAGGATTTGCAGTGACAGAGCGTGGCTGAAATTCATTTCCAGCGACACCCCGTTCCTCGAACGAATTCGCAGCATAGCGAACCAACAGGCAATCTGCCACCGCCCCGAGCCCTGGAATTGCAGGGTGGACACTGGCAGCCAGCACCCACAGAAAACCCTGTAATCGAGGAATTGGGGCGTGTTCGTGTGTGCAGTATTTGCCGCGTGATGGCACAGATCGCGAGGGTTGTTGTTGAATTCCACGTCTGCTGCCACGTACAATCTGCGGTTCTCTCTGACCTTCCCCGCCCTCCCTTCCTGCCAACTGCGGACCCCACTGATGCTGCTGCGTACTCTTCTTACAGGCATTCTATGGCTGGAAGTCCTGGGACTGATCTGTCCAGCGGGCCAGCCTTCCGCAGAGACGCGTCAGTTCATCGCAGCGGATTCTTCACGGCAGCGTGTGGCTTTGATCGGGGCAGACGGTCAGACGATCTGGCAGCAGAAAATTGGTCCGCTCCATGATCTGCATGTATTGCCCGATGGTCACATCCTGATGCAGCTCAACTGGACCGAGGTCGTTGAGATTGTTCCGGGGACCGGTGAAATTGTCTGGCGGTACGACGCAGCGAAGCAGCCGGGGAATCAGGGGGTGCGGATTGAGATTCATGCGTTTCAGCGACTGCCGGATGGCGGAACGATGGTGGCCGAATCCGGTCCCGCCCGTCTGATTGAGCTGACTCCGGATCTTCGGGTGCGGCATACCGTTCCGTTGCAGGTTGCAAAACCGGATCCGCACCACGATACGCGGCTTGTCAGGCGTCTTCAGTCCGGCAACTATCTTGTCTGTCATGAGGCTGAAGGGCTGGTGCGTGAATACCGCCCTGACGGGACCACGGCATGGGAATATCAGGTGCCCTTGTTTGGTCGTGAGCGTCGCCCGGGACATGGGGTTGATGCCTTTGGCAACCAGGTGTTTTCGGCACTGCGACTTCCCAACGGAAATACTCTGATCGGTACCGGCAATGGACATTCGGTTCTGGAAGTGACAAATGCGGGTCAGGTGGTCTGGAGTCTGCATCAGAACGATCTGCCGGGAATTCAGCTGGCGTGGGTGACTTCGCTGCAGGTGCTGCCGTCGGGCAATCTGCTGATCAATAACTGCCATGCCGGGCCCGCCAATCCCCAGTTGATTGAAGTTTCGCGTGACAAAAAAGTCGTCTGGTCGTTTCGTGACTTCGAACGATTCGGAGATTCTCTGACCAACTCGGTCATCCTGCAGGTCAATGGCATGTCGGTGCTGGGTGAACTGCCGGCATCAAAGTGACAGTTGTTCAAAGTCGCCCTAAAGTCTTGTGTGTAAAGTGTAGTCCCACGTATTTCAAGGTCATAAAATCATGCTGCAAATGACACTGACTGCTCTGCTGTGTTCATTCCTGACTGCCACTGTCCAGCCGACTCTGGCGGACGAGAAGCCGCAGCCTGCTGCAGAGGGTAAAGCGGCCGAGCGAGCTCGTGACGAAGAGGCGTCAGAAAAGAAGCGCCGCATGGTGGAGGAGCGTGCCCAGGATCAGCGCCGCGAGCAGGCGCGACGCGAAGAAGAGCTGGGCCGCATGAAGCAGGAACTGGTGGCTCTCCGCGAAAAAGCGCAGCATCCTGAAACCCCGGAAGCAGCTCGCGGTGAACTGAAACGTGAAATCCAGCAACTGGAAATGCGATTGAAGCAGGCGGCTGCTGAGCAGGCGCCTGTGAAGAAGGGCCAGCCCAAACCGGGAGCAAAACCCGAACTGCCGCCCGAGCTGCGTGAACACGCCGAGCGGCTGGAACTGGCTGCCCGCAGGATCAAACATGTGCGAATTGCTGCTGAAAACCTGATGGCAGCCCAGATGCCCGACATGGCTCACGAACTGCTGCAGCGAGCGGAGGGGATGGAGCGGGAAGTGGCAGTCGGAAAGGAAGAGCTGATGCACAGAATGCACGGCGAGCATGGGGGCCCGAAAAAGGGACAGCCGGAAGAAGCTGAAGCACTGCGAAACGAAAATCGACAGCTTCAGAATGAGCTGCGAGAGTTGCGTGGGCTGGTGGAAAAACTGAAAGCAGAAGGCGGTCGCTGACCGCCACGTTTCCAATCCGGCTCAATCAGTCTCAGGCGATCCAGACGGGTCGCCTTCTTTTTTGGATCAACGCGAAATCCTGTGCGCAGCCGGCCCTTGGGAGGGCGAGGCTCCTGCCTCCGCCCTTGTGCCGGCCCCCCTTGGGAGGGCGAGGCTCCTGCCGAGCCGGACGTCAGTGTTCAGTGTTCAGTAATAGCAAAGTCCCACCTTGGGAGGGCGAGGCTCCTGCCGAGCCGGACATTCACCCCGACCTTCCTCACTCCCGTTGAGTTGCGTAATTGCTTTCTTTTTGCCCCCGGCCTTTCGGTAGATCGAGCTGGCGGGGCGGCGGTTGTTTGGATGCCAGTTGTTTACCGGCTCGGCGGGAGCCTCGCCCTCCCGAGGGGTTTGGCGGCTCGGCGGGAGCCTCGCCCTCCCGAGGGTTTGACGGCTCGGCGGTGGCCTCGCCCTACCAGGGGGTTGAGGGCTCGGCATGGGGTGTCTCTGCAATTGGTTCGTTTCGTGTCTTTCTTGTCTTTCGTGGTTAGAATACTTCCTCACGCGCACGTCATTTCACGTTGAGTCATTTTTTCAGACAGCGTTAACGGAACCCTAACGCAGTTGGCCTCAGATAGGTCGAAACCGCAGACGGATCTCTGCGGCATTCGCATCAGTTAACGTCGGAACGGGAACTCCAGAGGACTTTCATGAACAAGCAACAGATGCAGCAGCACCAGTGGAAGCGACGGCAGATGATTCTTTCCGGAGTTTCCGTGGCGGCGTTGCCGTGGCTGGGGCGGCAGAGCGCGGGCGCGGTGACTGTGCAGCCGCGATTTGCCGACAACCCGTTCACACTCGGAGTTGCTTCCGGCGATCCCACCAGTGATGGTGTCGTCCTCTGGACTCGACTGGCTCCCGAACCATTGCACGGTGGCGGTCTGCCCCCCGAAAACTTTCCGGTCCGCTGGGAACTGGCGGAGGACGAGGGATTCCGGAAGGTGGTGCAGAGTGGCACGGAGTTGGCTACGGCAGCCCTCGGGCATTCGGTGCATGTCGAGGTTCGTGGGCTGCGGCCGGACTGCTGGTACTGGTACCGATTCCATTCCGGTGATGCCGTCAGTCGCACCGGCAGGACTCGCACCATGCCTGCTGCTGATATGCTGCCTGACCGTTTGAAATTGTGCTTTGCATCCTGCCAGCACTATGAAACCGGACTGTTCACCGCCTATGAGCACATGGCGGCTGAGAATCCTGATCTGGTGCTGCACCTTGGTGATTACATCTATGAGTACGAGGGGAAGGACAATCGAGTCCGCAGGCATTCCGGCCCTGAAATCACCACGCTGGAGCATTATCGCAACAGGTATGCTCAGTATCGTCTGGACCCGCAGCTGCAGACGATGCATGCACTGTGTCCGTGGCTGGTTGTGTGGGACGATCACGAGTTCGATAACAACTGTGCCGGAGCGATTTCGGAAGAGCGGGGTGTGAGCGAGGCCGAGTTTCTGCTGCGACGTGCGAATGCGTATCAGGCCTATTACGAGAGCATGCCGCTGCGCAGACCGACCATCCCCAGCGGGCCGGATATGCTGCTGTATCGCACACTGGACTTCGGTCGACTGGCCCGCATCGAAATGCTCGATACTCGCCAGTATCGCTCTGATCAGCCCAACGGTGATGGGCTGAAACCACTCACAGGGGCTGTGCTGGATCCTCAGGCGACCATGCTGGGGGAAAAGCAGGAGCAGTGGCTGCTCAGCGAACTCAGCAGTTCAAAGTCACTGTGGAACGTGCTGGGGCAGCAGGTGATGATGGCGCGAGTGGATCGGGTTCCGGGGACGGATCAGAAATTCAGCATGGATCAGTGGTCCGGCTACGAGGTGCCGCGCAGGCGTCTGTTGACGGCCCTGAGCGAACGTCGAATCTCCAACCCGATCGTGCTGACCGGTGATATCCATTCCAACTGGGTGAATGATCTGCTGGTCGACTTTGACCGACCTCGCGATCCGGTGGTGGCCACCGAGTTTGTCTGTTCGTCCATTTCATCCGGGGGGAATGGAGTGCAGAAGGCCACCGGACATGCTCTGCTGATGTCCGAGAACCCGTTTGTGAAGTTCCAGAATTCTGAGCGTGGCTACGTCAGTTGCGAGGTGACAGCGAAGGAATGGCGCAGCCGGTATCAGGTGGTGGAATACGTGGACCGGCCCGGGGCACCTTTGGTCACCAGATCCACGTGGGCGGTTGCAGCGGGGCGTGCCGGAGCAGAACAGGTGTAAGCGGACTGCAGCTCAGAAGGCCTGTACGGGGTAAGCGGTAATCACTTCGCGTCGGTTTTCCGTCACGATTCTGACCATGCGGCACTCGGGATTCCCTCTGCGTGCGCCGTCAGAACCGCCGACGTAGCCGATCCGTCGCTGCAGATTGACCGTGGTGACAGTGCGATTGTTCTGTTGCTGTCGTTGTACCTGAGGACCTCCGGCAGCAGACCTGGTCCAGGCTTCGTCGATGGTGGCCAGCCAGCGATTGCGGTCACCCTGGAATACTCCGTGCAGCTTCTTCCGTGGATTGTCTGCGAGGTGCTGCGATACGTGTTCGATGCGATGTCCCTCCTCACTTCCCGGCAGGTACAGCAGACCGGCTGGGGATTCAAAGACACCCCGCCGCACCTCACGCAGCTGGAATGCAGCCGCCTGTTTTTTTCCGGGCTGCTGTTGCGATGCGGCTGTCGACGCCTTGCCTGACGATCGGGACGCCTCGGGCGTTGCCGGGTTTTGCTGGGCGGCAAAGGAGACCCCAGGGGGAGTGGCCGTTTGCAGCAGTCCGGCGAAGCCGACCAGCGTCAGGACCGTGAACAGGGCCAGTTGCATTCGCGAGCTGCGGGACGCGGGGGTGTGAGTCACTTCTGGTGTTCCCTGATGGGTGCTGCCGGAGGCCACTGTGGATCTGCGTATTGTTCAGAATTCTGCCAGTGGGCGTGCAGATTTGTCGAGTGGAGAGGCTGTTTTTATCGCCGAAATCGGATCGATCGTGTGTGCCTGCTACAGGCGTGAGAGCAGTGCGTCCAGCCATGCCCAGCGGGGATTATGAAACCCTTCGAATCTGTATTGCCCGCCGTTTGACAGTGTCAGCCTTGCCTCCGTGGGCTGGCCGACTCCAAGGAAGACAGAATTGTCCGGAGTGGATGTCAGAGTTTGGCCAGCGTGCGTGGCTCGGAACTCAGCCACACCTTCTCCACCATACAGACAGGCCCTGACGACGGTACTGTGTGGTTGCAGCAGCGGAATGCGGAGTCGATGACTTTGCTGCCGTGGGGGCTGGAGCCACACTTCGACAGGACCGGCAGGCTGATCTGATTCGTTGACGACGCGAATGATCTGCAACGCCGTCAGTGACGATGCGATGCTCCAGCAAAGGACAGCGAGCGGCAGGTTGGAGGCCAGCAGAGTCGCCGTGATCAGCAACTGCCGCGGAAGTACTTTGAGGCGCATTGCTCGGAACAGCCACCAGATCGCGGGTGGCAGGAGCAGCAGGCCGGCAAGGATGGCCAGCATCCCGGTGGCATAGAACAGGCCGACTTCAGCGATGACGCCGCCGCTGATCAGCCAGCCGGCAAGTGAACCTGTTCCGAGAACTGCTGGTGCGAAGCCGCACCAGCGGGCGAGCCGCAGCAGTTGCCTCGCCCGGACTTCAGGAGGCAGCAGGTCTTCAGGCATGGGGGGATTCCGTGGATTTCATGGGACAACGTGAGCGCGGCTGATACTGGAAATTCCGGACCAACTCGAAGTTATGTAAGTCGCTGCCGATTGCATAGTCACAGGTGTTGACAAAGAGTGGTCCGCGCAGAACCGAGACGACCCTGAAAAAAGGGTTTCCGCCGCCGCCTCTTTCCTCGTTTCGCCTCCCAGGGGTTTGGCGGCTCGGCGGGAGCCTCGCCCTCTCACGGGGTTGCCTGAGCGGTCCGGCGACGTCGCCACCTCTGGTAATCGTTCGGATTGCAGGCGCCCCGGATGTTGTCTGTCGGACAGCGGGCCGGATACTATGGCTGCAATGGGTAACTTCCAGTTCATTGTGCTGCAGTGCGGGCAGCTTGTTTCGCCGACAAAAGGCAGCAACCATGCGAATTGATTCCTGCCGGCTCGTCTGTAGCGCAGTGACCATCAGCACTGTGCTCCTGCTGCTCGCAGTGCATCCGGCAACTGCAACTGCTGCTGCCCCGGACGAACCGCAGCAAAGCTCCACCGGCACCCCTGCCACGGCTCGCGGGCAGCAGATCTACCACGATCGCTGCATTTCCTGTCACGGTGTCAACGGCCACGGGACTCCGCAGGCCCCGGCCCCGATCTTCGGTGATCGTTCGCTGGCCGATCTGGCCGATCTGATCACTCGCACCATGCCCGAGGGGTCTCCTGAGGACTGTGTCGGGGACGACGCGGTGGCTGTGGCCGAATGGATGCAGCAGGCATTTTATTCGCCGGAAGCCCAGGCTCGGCTGAATCCTCCGCGACTTGACCTCACACGACTCACAGTTCACCAGTACCGCAATGCCGTCGCGGACCTGGCAGTGGAATTCCGCTGGCGTCAGTCAATCGATGCCGAACGGGGACTGAATGCCGAGTACTTTGCAGGTCGTGGCCTGCGGCGGGACAAACGCGTCTTTCAGCGCCAGGACGCGGTTGTGGACTTTCAGTTCGGTGCCTTCAGTCCTGATGGTGAAAAGATTGAGGAAGAGGCTTTCGCCATCGCCTGGGACGGGTCCGTACTGGCCCGTGAAAGTGGCTGGTACGAGTTTGTTGTCAGGACGGAAAACGCGGCTCGCCTGTACGTCAACGGTCGCAGCACGCCGCTGATCGATGCGTGGGTTCGTTCGGGAGTGGACACGGAGTTCCGTGGGACTTGTTATCTGCTGGCGGGTCGGTTGTATCCGCTGCGTCTGGAGTGGTTCAAGTTCCGCGAAAAGACAGCCTCGGTGCAGTTGTTCTGGAAGCCTCCTGGAGGCGTGGACGAGCTGCTGCCGGCGAGGCATCTGATTCCAAAGAATTCTCCCGAAGTGCTTGTGGTGGAGACTCCGTTTCCTCCGGACGACCGCAGTGCGGGATACGAGCGAGGAATCAGTGTGTCGAAGGAATGGGATGAAGCGGCGACAGGGGCTGCGATCGAGGTTGCGGATCGCGTAGTGTCAGGCCTGAAGGATTTCCTGAAGCTGCGGGATGGCGAGGACTCGGGAAAACGCATGCAGGAATTTGCCGGGCAGTTCGCCGAGAAGGCATTTCGGCGTCCGTTATCTGCCGAGTTGCGGCAGCGGCATGTGGATGAACAGTTTGCAGCGGCAAAGTCGCCGGAAGATGGACTGCGGCGTTCGCTGCTGGTGACTCTGCTGTCGCCCCGTTTTCTGTATCGCGAGGTCGAGGGGCTGGATGATCAGTATGATCGTGCTGCGAGGCTGTCCTTCGCGGTCGTCAACTCGATACCGGATGTCGCCCTGCGTGAAGCGGCGGCAGCGGGGCAGTTGCAGACAGAGCAGCAATTGCGTGAGCAGGCGTGGCGGCTGGTGAATGATCCGCGGGCGAAGTCGCGCCTGCTTGAATTTCTCCGCTCCTGGCTGAATCTCGAACGCCTGCAGGATCTCGACAAAAACGATGAACACTATCCCGGCTTTACTCCCGCGCTGGCAGCCGATCTGCGTACTTCGCTGGAACTGGCTCTGGAGGAGATTGTGAATTCAGAGCAGGCTGATTTCCGGCGGTTGCTGCTGGCCGATCGCACGTGGATGAATCGCCGCATGGCCGAATTCTATGGTGTGCCGTGGCCTGAGACTGGCGGCGACTTTGTGCCACTGAGCTTCGAGCCGGAGCGACGAGCGGGGGTCATTTCGCATCCGTTGCTGCTGTCCGGTCTGGCGTACATGGATACCAGCTCACCGATTCATCGTGGCGTGTTTCTGACACGATCGGTGCTTGGACGCGGCATCAAGCCACCGCCGGTGGCTGTCGCACCGACGGCTCCGGACCTGGCCCCGGAACTGACCACGCGGGAGCGAGTTGCCGTGCAGACCAGCCCGGAATTGTGTGCCAGTTGTCATCGGATGATCAATTCCGCCGGCTTTGCGCTGGAAAACTTCGACGCCGTCGGCCGATTTCGTGAACGCGAACGTGAGCGAGCGATCGATGCGACCGGGCAGTATGAACAGCGGAATGGTCAGTTGGTGCGATTCAACGGTGCTCGCGAGCTGGCCGGCTTTCTCGCCCGCAGCGAAGAAACCCGACGTTCGTTTGTGCGGCAACTGTTTCACCATCAGGTGCAGCAGCCGATTCTGGCCTATGGACCAGAGACGATCCAGCGCCTGTCGGACCTGCTGGAGCAGGGAGAATTCAACATTCGCCGACTGCAGGTGGAAATCGCCGTGATTTCCGCTTTGCGGGGGTGGAGTACGAATTCTGAACAGACTGTTGCAGATCGCAGGGAAACCCGATGATAATATCAAACAGCCTGCAGCGGTCGATCAGATCGCAGCAGGGACTGCCGCCCACTGTTTTGCCGCCGATCGTCTCTCCAGCCTGTTGATCCCACCTGTTTTCGGACCCCGCCATGCAGACTCGCCGCGATTTTATCCGCAAACTGGGGCTCAGTGCTGCCGCTTTGCCGTTCGTCTCCAATCTCAGCACATTCGCCGCCGCGGAAGCTCGTCATGTCCGCAAGCAGCGACTGGTTGTGCTGTTCAGTCCCAATGGCACAGTTCCCTGGGATTTCTGGCCTGATGAAGAGGGTGAAAACTTCACTCTGAAAAGGATCCTTGAACCGCTGAAGGACTTCCAGGATCGCCTGCTGGTTGTGAAAGGTGTGTGCGACAAGGTGCGGGGTGACGGCGACAATCACATGCGGGGCATGGGTTGTCTGCTGACGGGGATTGAGCTGTATCCGGGGAACATTCAGGGTGGTTCTGATACTCCGGCAGGCTGGGCCAGCGGGATTTCCATTGACCAGGAGATCGCTCGTTTTCTGCAGTCGCGTGAAGAAACGAGGACGCGTTTTGGTTCGCTTGAGTTTGGCGTGATGGTGCCTGATCGCGCCGATACGTGGACTCGCATGAGCTATCTGGGGCCCAACAAACCGGTGGCTCCGATTGACGACCCGTATCAGATGTTCCGTCGCCTGTACGGTCAGGTGCAGCAGCGTGAAGTTCTGACCGGCGTGCTGGATGTGGTGCACCAGGACCTGCAGAAGATCAGCCGCGTGATTTCACGTGCGGACCGACAGTTGCTGGAAGAGCATGCGGAATTTGTGCGTGGGATGGAGCAGCAGCTGCGGTCGGCAAAGGATGTCGAGGCAACGCATGTGCTGCCGGTGCTGGAGCCGGGGATTCGGGAAGAAAACGACAGCATCCCGCAGATCACCCGCATGCAGATGGAGCTGCTGGTGAACAGTTTTGTCAATGACTTTGCCCGGGTGGCCACATTTCAGATCACGAATTCCGTCGGCCAGCCTAAAATGCGCTGGCTGGGGATTGATGAGGGGCATCACGAACTTTCGCATGAGCCGAATGAAAACAAGGAGGCTCATGAAAAGCTCACGAAGATCAACACGTGGTACTGCGAGCAACTGGCCTTTCTGGTGCGTCGGCTGGCAGAGACACCAGAGCCGGGTGGCCACGGCTCGCTCCTGGATAACACTCTGATCGTCTGGGGCAACGAGCTGGGGCAGGGTAACTCGCACACTCTTGACAACATCCCCTTCCTGATGGTGGGTAATGGGCTGGATTTCCGTATGGGCCGGTCGTTGGTGTATCCGAGGGTGCCACACAATCGACTGCTGCTGGCACTGGCGCATGGTTTCGGCCATCATCTGGAAACCTTCGGCAATCCGGGTTTCTGCAAAGACGGAGTCCTGACAGGCCTGGTGTGAGTGAATCGAGGTTCTGATGGACTGGCAGTGGCTGGCAACATGGCTGGTGATCCTGTTTTCCGCAGTCACGGTTCTGCGGCGGATTCCGGGTTTGCGCGGTTCGGTCGGCCGATCCTCTGCCGGTTGCGGAGGCTGCGGGGGCTGTAGCAGTGTCACACGCGGTTCCGGCACAGCCACACCTCTGGTGCAACTGGGCGTGGGTGGTGTGTCGGGTCCGACTGCTGGTGTGGCAGCCGAGGGGCATGATTGAAGTTTTGCCAAAGGCTTAAGCGATGCGGCCTGGCGCAGTCCTGTTGTGCGGTGGACTTTCGACTCGCATGGGCCGGGACAAATCGCAACTGCTGTTTGGCGAAGAGACGCTGTTGCAGCGGGTGCTGCGGCGTGTCGCAGCGGGATTGCAGAAAGTCTGTGACGACCCGCGGATTGTGGTGGTCGCGGCTGCGGACCAGGTGCTGGGGCCGCTGCCGGCTGGCGTGCAGACAGTCGTTGATTCTGCACCGTGTGAAGGACCGTTACGGGGTCTGGAAGCCGGGTTATCGGCTTTATCCGGAACCGTCGACTGCGTCTTTCTGACTGCCTGCGATGCACCATTTCTTGAACCGGCGGTGATTGAACTGCTGCTGCGGAGGCTGCAGGGCAGGCGTGGGTTGATGGTTTCCGAGCGTTCGACTGGTCGGCTGCATCCGTTGTGTGCGGTGTATGTGCCACGTTTGCTGGCCGATGTCCGGCAGCTGCTGGCATCCGGGGAGCGGCGGATGCGGGCCCTCGCGGAACTGACGGATGTCGCACAACTGGAGGTCGACGAACTTCGGGCGGTGGATGCTGACCTGAGCAGTCTGCAGAATCTGAACGAGCCGCAGGATTATCTGGCGGCACTTGAGAAGCTGGTCAGGACCGTCTGAGCTGTTCAGGAGATATTCGGTCTGGGGGTTTGCGAAGTCTGGGGTGTCGGGCTGGCTTTGGTGCGGTCGGAAAACCCGGGGAACCCTGCCGAATGGGCCTGTGCTATGGTGCCGGATTCCGTCAGAAGCCCCCCATCGGTCTCGCAATTCTGCTGCCGGATTTTGTAATGTTTGTACAGGAATCTGTGTCCGCGCGGTCAGGCCGGACAGTTCCGCGGGCGGGGAGTGCGGGAACATGAGTGGTTCGGTGCGGCTGATACTGAGTTTTCATAATCATCAACCGGTCGGCAATTTTGACGGTGTCTTCGAGCAGGCTTACCGGGACGCGTATCTGCCGTTTCTGGATGTCATGCAGGATTATCCTGACATTCGGTTTGCGCTGCACACGTCGGGCAGTCTGCTGGAGTGGCTGGAGGCTCGGCGACCGGAGTATGTTGAGCGTCTGCGAGGGCTGGCGGCGACCGGTCAGGTGGAAATCATCGGTGGTGCCTTTTACGAGCCGATCCTGGCAAACATTCCGCGTCGTGACAGGATCGCACAGATTCAGTCCTATTCACAGCATCTGCGATCACTGTTCGGCCAGGTGATTCGGGGAATGTGGCTTCCTGAGCGTGTCTGGGAGCAGCAGTTTGCTTCGGATATCGCCGCTGCCGGCATTCAGTACACGATCATTGACGATTACCACTTCCGCTGCGCGGGCATGCCGCAGTCAGAGCTGTATCGGCACTACGTGACTGAGGACGAAGGCCGGACTCTGTTTGTGTTCCCGGACAGTGAGCGACTGCGTTATCTGATTCCATTCTCGAAACCGGCGGAGGTGATTGAGTATCTGCGGGAGGCCGCTGCACAGCACACGAACCCTGTGCTGGTGTTCGGAGACGACGGTGAAAAATTCGGCTCGTGGCCTGAAACGAAAAAGCATGTGTATGAAGATCGCTGGTTGCGGGATTTTCTGGAACTGCTGCTGGCCAATCGTGACTGGATCCACGTGACGACGCCCGGCGAGGTGATTGATTCGGTTGCTCCGGCTGGCCGGTGTTATCTCCCGGACGCCAGTTATCGTGAGATGACGGAGTGGGTGCTGCCACCGGATACGCAGCGTGAATTCGTGGCACTGACGCGCATGCATCCGGACAATGCGGAATGGCAGAAACTGGTTCGCTTTACCCGCGGAGGCTACTGGCGGAATTTCCGGACGCGGTATTCCGAAAGCCACGAGATGTATTCCCGCATGATTGGAATCAGCAATCGTCTGTCGCGACTGGCAGCAGCTGACGACGGGGATGTGCAGCGCCGCAGTCTGCTGCAGCAGGCGCGGACTCACCTGCACCGCGGACAATGCAACTGTTCCTACTGGCACGGAGCTTTCGGCGGACTGTATCTGCCGCATCTGCGAAATGCCGTGTATGCCGAGCTGATCCGTGCTGACAACCTGCTGGAGCAGTGCGTACGGGGTGATGCGGCATGGGTGGATGTGGAGGTCGGTGATCTGAATATGGATGCTCGGCCGGAAGTCAGGCTGAGCAACCACCGACTGTCTGCAGCATTTGCTCCGGCCTGTGGCGGTCAGATGTATGAACTGGATCTGCGTACGAATGCGGTGAATCTGCTGGCAACTTTGAACCGTCGTCCGGAACCCTACCACCAGCGGATTCTGGACTATGTGGCCAGTGCCGGCAGTGCGGCTGGTGAAGAGCTGGCTGCAATCAGTCGCGAGGTACGTTTTCGACAGCCGGATCTTGACCGTCGGATTCAGTACGATCGGTGGTCCCGCAAAAGCCTGGTTGATCATTTCTTCAGACCGCATTTGTCGCTGTCGGAGTTTCGCCGCAGCGAAGGCGTGATCGGCGACTTTGCGATGGGCGAGTTTGAAGCGGGCGTCCGGAAGGGCGAACGCCGAATCCTTCTGGAAATGCATCGCACGGGGCGGGTGGGAGAGCTGTCGGGCGAAGTTCGCAAGACGGTGACCATCTCTGCAGATCGTCCCAGTGAACTGATTGTGCAGTATGAGCTGACGGGATTTCCGGCTGGCATGCCGCTGCATTTCGGAGTGGAATTGAATTTTGCAGCCATGCCAGGCGGAGCTGCGGACAGATATTTCTACGACGAAGCCGGCACTCGCATTGGCACACTCGACTCAGTGCACAATCTCAATTCCGCCGAAAGACTCAGCCTTGTCGATGAGTGGCTGGGGCTGGATGTGAGTGTGGAAAGTTCGGTGCGGGCTGGTTTCTGGGCGTTTCCGCTGGAAACGATCAGTCAGTCGGAAGATGGCTTTGAAGCAATTCATCAAAGCGTTTGTGTTGTGCCGCACTGGGAGTTTACGATGCCAGTGGACGGACGCTGGGCGGTGGAGCTGCGGCTGGTTCCGGATACCGCGATGGCCGTCGCTCGCCAGCTCGCGGAATCCGCGCGACGCCGACGGGAAGAGGCGGGAGGCGAGCCAACAGTCTCGGTATCATCAGGGTTTTCCGGATAGTCGAGTGGAGTTACAGCGGATGTATGCAGAGCTGCTGCAGGATCTGGAACCGTGGCCGGGATTGCATGCTCGCACGTGGGCAGTGCTCGAAAGTCTCCCTGTTGCGGTGCAGCGGGATTTTCTGGACGATCCGCGTTTTCAGATCACCATCGACAATTACACTCCGGAAACCGGCTGGACGCTGTGGATGCCGGTGCCGGGACCACCGGGTGAAGGCAGTCGCTGTGTTGTGCTCAGAAAGCGGCTGGAATGGTGTCACGCGGGTTTCGCGGCGTGGGTGATTGCTCATGAGTTCGCGCATGCGTGGCTGCGAAACGGCCCGTGGGGTGAAATTTCCGACGTGGAAGAGGCGGCCGATGCCGTGGCGGCAGTCTGGGGTTATCTGCGGCCCCCCGGCACGTGGGCCGATTTCTTTTCAATTCCCACCTGAATCTCGCGTCCTTCATGCTGGCTTAAGGCGCGGTCCGTAGAATCAGGGCGCGGCGCGGACCGTATTCCGTTCCGGCAGACTCCAGCGGTGACAGCGGTGCGGGTATGAAAATTCTGGTGGTGGAGGACGAACCTGATCTGCTGCGGGTGCTGGCTCAGGCACTGCGTGAGTCCGGTTATGCCGTAGACGAAGCAGCAGACGGCGAAGAGGGGCTGTACAAGGCGAGGGCCTGGGAATACGACGCAATCATTCTGGATCTGCTGCTGCCGAAACTGAATGGCTGGGAGGTGCTGCAGCGACTGCGGCAGGAACGCAAAACTCCGGTGCTGATTCTGACAGCTCGCGACGGCGTTCAGGACCGTGTTCGCGGCCTGGACAGCGGAGCCGACGACTATCTGGCAAAGCCCTTTCACCTCACAGAACTGCTGGCTCGAGTTCGGGCACTGATTCGGCGTTCAGCGGGACTGGCAGTCAGCGAGATGCAGATCGGGCAACTGGTGATTGATACTCGCAGTCGCACCGTCAGTCGCGATGGGTCCGTAATTCCTCTGACGCCTCGCGAATATTCCCTGCTGGAACTGCTGGCGCTCAATCGCGGTTCTCTGGTGACGCGGACGCAGATCTATGAGCATTTGTTTGAGGAGCAGGAAGAAAGTTTTTCGAATCTGGTGGACGTACACGTCTCGAACCTGCGGCGAAAGCTGGGGGGTGACTTCATCACCACTCGCCGTGGTCAGGGATACCTGCTGCATGACTAAATCCATCCGCGGCCGTCTGCAATGGTGGTATGGTTCCATCCTGTCAGTCGCTCTGACCTGCTTTGGTTCGCTGGTCTACCTGCAGGCTGAGCGTGACATGCGGGATCGGGCGATGCGGCAGTCACTGGCTGCTCTGGATGATCTGGCGGCCGGTCTGCGTGCCGCCCGGCCTCGACATCCACGGGGTGGACATCCCGGCTTCCGCGGAGAATCACTGCTGGAAAATGCGGGCGGTCTGCCATTGCCGGCCGAGCTGTTGTTTCCTGTGCCACCTCCGCCACAGCCGCCTCCACCTGCAGCCGATGGCGAATCTGCAGGCGGCATGTTTCGTGGTCGACCGCCACGACCCGGTGTCGGTGGGCCGCGACAGGGACCGCCTCCCGATGGGGCGCGTCCGCCACTGGGACGTCGCGGACCACCGGATCGTCTCGAGTTTGTGATCTGGAATCCCGACGGCAGCCGCATGCTGCAGAGTCGCGGTCCCGGGGCCGCCGTGCTGGCATCACTCGAACGGCCGACGGCCCTCCCGGAACCTCAGGTTCGGCAGACAGACCAGGCTCTGCAGGTGTTCCAGCTCGGCCCGGCAGATACCGTCCTGCTGGTGCACAGAACCCTGTCCGATGATCGTGCCGGACTGCGCCTGTTCGGTGGCATGATCGCCGGTATCGGCGGACTGACGATTGCCACTGCGGTGCTGGGAGGACGCTGGATTGCCGGACGGATGGTCAGACCCATCGACGGCATTGCCGGTACGGCAGCCACAATTTCAGCCGCTCGACTGGATCGTCGCATTGAAACCAGCGGGCTGGAGCAGGAGCTGGTGCCACTGGCACAGGTGCTGAATCAGACGTTTGAACGACTGCAGTTATCCTTTCAGCAACTGACACAGTTCACCGCTGATGCCTCGCACGAACTGCGTACACCACTTGCCGTCATTCACGCTGAGACAGAACTGGCGCTGCTGCAGCCGCGAACTGCCGAACAGTATCAGGACATACTCAGGACCTGCCTGCGTTCTGCAGAACGGATGCGCGGCCTGGTGGATGCACTCCTGCTGCTGGCACGTGGTGATGCCCGACAACTGCAACTGACCGGAACGCTGGTGGATCTGCGGGACGTGGCGGGGGAAGCCTGTGCGCAACTGCAGTCCAGGGCCGATGCCGCCGGAGTCCGTCTGGAACTGATAAACCCCGCAGTGTCTGCCCGCGTTGCCGGTGACGCCGACCTGCTGGGACAAATCGTCGGAAACCTGATCAGTAACGGGATACAGCATACTCCGGGCGGTGGCACCGTTAGGGTGCAGGTCAGCAATCCTGAGCAACCAGAGCTGCAGGTGGTCGACAGTGGCTGCGGTATTGCCGCAGAATACCTGCCGCGGATCTTTGATCGGTTCTATCGAGTGGATGAATCGCGTGGTCGCCGCAGTGGTGGTAATGGACTGGGACTGGCCATCTGCCGCAGTCTGGCTGAGTTGCACGGAGCCGTCATCGAATGTCGCTCAGAACCTGACAAGGGCAGCGTATTTACAGTGCAGTTTCCACAGCCACCACGTGGCCTCGCTTCCGACCAGACAGTGAATCAGGGGAATGGCTGATATGAGCAGCATGCTGACGAATGGATTGATACGACTGCTGGTGGCAGTTCTGCTGCTGCCTGTGGCCACGGCCGATGACAGCCCGGTGGATCCTGCCACGCTCACACCGCTGGCGGGCAACTGGTATGTGTCACAGACACAGCCTGCGGTGTACTATTTTCGTGATGCGGGTCGCTTTGTCGATTTGTTTTCATGGCATCAGAGGGACTCAAACAACGACGGTATCGCCAATGTGCGTCTGCAGCATGATCAGAACTTTCTGATCATTGAAAGTCAGGGATACCCCAATCATCCCACGGCAATCTTCCCGAACGCCGGCAATCCCAATTCGATCCGGGTGCAGAATTTTCGGTTTCGACTGCCGCTGAAACCGCAACAGAGTGACCAGATCACAACATTGCCCATGGGGCCGATTGGAATGGCGCTGAATGGTGTCGTCTTCTTCAATCCGTTTGAGCAGGGTGGCATGAATGCCGTCGCCGGTTACTCAGAAGTCTGGCTGGACTCCTGCTGCGGGCATCCTCAGCAGACCGGCGTTTACCATTACCACAAATATCCGGTCTGCGTGAAGTCACCCTTTCGGGATGATGGTCGGCAGCACTCGCCGATCATCGGCTTCGCCTTCGACGGATTCCCGATCTATGGTCCGTGGGAGTCTGCCGGTGTGCAGGCTAAGGACTTGCAGGGTGAGCAGGCACTGGATGTCTGCAATGGGCACAGCGACAGTGAACGCGGCTATCACTACCACGTCACTCCGGGCCGGTTCCCGTATGTTCTGGGTGGCTATCGAGGGGTGCTGGAAATGTCCAACATTCGGGCTCGTGGCAATCTGCGCACCGGGGCCATCGAAGACAATGCCAGCGGGGAAAGTCGTCTGCCGCGAGTCATTCAGTCTGTTGTACCGGGCTCGGCAGTCCGCGGACAAAAGCATCGCCTCGTGATCACTCTGGATCCGGCACAAGCCGTGCGTCAGCCGCTCCCCGCAGGCGCACCTGAGTGGGTACAAATCGGGCCATTTGAAGCCCTGAAGATTGAGCGTGCAGGCAATCAGTTGCTGGTGGATGTGGAAATCGCCGAGGACGCCCCCATCGGGGTACTTTTCGACTGCCACATGGAATTTGCCGGAACGGGAGTTCGTCGGGTCTACAAGGCGAATGATGTGTTTCGAGTAACGCTGGAAGAGCAGCCTTAGTTGTGGTTCAAAGTGTTTTTTTCAGGAGCCGAGAGATGAAAAAGTATGCGTGGTCAATGTTAACGGCAGCCCTGCTGGGCCTGTCGCTGGCGGGTGCATCACTGGTTTCGGCACAGCCGCCGGAAGGTGGCGGCAATCCTCCGCCACCCGGTGAGGGACAGCCACCGGGAGGTGGCCGCGGGCCCCGACCGAATCCGCTGGTGGAGGCACTGGACAGGAACCGCGACGGGGACATCTCTGCCGAGGAATTGAAAGAGGCCACCGCGTCACTGCAGACTCTGGATGCCAATCAGGACGGCGTCATTTCGCGGGAAGAAATGCGTCCGCCAGGCCGGCCGCCGGGTGGCCCCGATGGTGAAGGCCGTCCACCGGGACCTCCGCCGGGTGGCCCCGATGGTGAAGGCCGTCCACCGGGACCTCCGCCGGGTGGCCCCGAAGGTGAAGGCCGTCCACCGGGACCTCCACCGGGTGGCCCCGAGGGTGAAGGTCGCCCACCGGGCCGACCGCCACGTGGTCCTGAGGGCGAAGGCCGCCCACCGGGTGGTCCTGAGGGCGGCGGGCCGGAAGGGTTCGTTCGACACGCCATGTCGTTTGACGCCGACGGCGATGGCAAACTGGATCGCGATGAACTGCTGAAGCTGGCGCAGTCACCGCCACCACGGCCGGGTCAGGGCATGCGACCCGGACAGGGTGGTGGACCTCCGGGAGGACGAGGACCAGGGGCCGGTGGGGCTCCGGGAGCCGGCGGACGCCCGGGTCGACCACGTGCAGAAGACGGGGCCACACCAGAGCGCCCACGACGCCCCGCATCAGAATGAAGGCAGCCTGAAACTCTGTCCCTCAACACAGCCCTGAAAGCCCGCTCGGCTTTCAGGGCTGATTATTCCGCCAGACCCTTTTCAAAAGCATTCGGCGGCAGATCACGACCGGTCAACTGTCGGAACTGAAGATTCAGGTTCGCGGCAAAGACTGAGACGGGATCAAGATACCTCGCTCCGCGGGCAACCGCTTCTTCCGCAAAAGGCGAACCGGACAGGCCGACAGTCAGATCCACCACCGTCTGTCGCTCACGGATGATCCCCGGATTCACCTGGCCCTTCGAGAGCCCGCAGGGCATATCCGGATCGGCCAGCACAAGTGTGTCACATCGCAGATCATACACGGCGTTCCAGACAACGTGCCGGCAACCGGCTTCACGAGCCATGCCGGCAGCCGCGTTATCCGACATCCCCGCAAGACTTACCGCAGCACCCCGCTGTCCAAAGAAGGCGGCAGCTGCGCGAGCCATCGGACCGTGACCCAGCACTGTCACAGCACCTCGACCCGTCCATTCCGCATTTCCAGTCAGGGTCTGTCCTGCAACATCGACCGCATTGAAAATCGTACACACGCCGCGCCGTCCCTGCTGACCTTCCATCAGCACATCAACTCGGCGGCCCAGCGTTCCGAATTCATCACACGAATCTGCCAGCTCAAACAGATCACCACGCCACGCCGGATCCACCACCAGACCGTTGATCCCCAGCTTCTCCAGCATTTTGGGGAAACGACTCAGATCGCCTGGCTGCAGCGGCAGGCAGCGTATGGGCCGATCCATCTGCTGAAAGGCGGCATTCAGAACCCGCGCTGCTATGTTTTCAGACTCGCCGTATCCGATGATTCCCAGGAATCGAGTCTTGCCGCCAATGGAATCCCAATGATAGTCGTCCCGCAGTTGCCACACAGTGGGCTGCCGGGAAAATGCTTCCATGCCAGGTTCCAGTGCCGCATAGATCCACGGCGATCCGTACTTCCGGCCCAGCAGTGAAAACGTCAGACCCGCCCTGCCAACTCCCAGTCCCACGATGGGTAAATCTCGCGGCTGTGTGACGGCAGCCAGCAGCGGCCACGCGGCATCCATGTCCTCCGTCAGCCACGTGAATTTCACAACATCCGCTTTCGCCTGCCGACACTGCTCAAACACGTCGTCAATGCGATTGAGTGGTCGATTGAGACTGGTGAATGAGACCACTCGCTGCGTTTTTCCGAAACGGGGGATACTGGAGGCCACTTCCAGATCCAGCTCAACGTACGCCGGGCCGGCGACAATCGCTTCCCGCAACAACTGGATGCGCTGCTGCTCAGTCCCCTTCCACGCTCCACCATCCTTTTCAGACCGACAGGACACCATGATCGGTTTGTCAACAACTCGCAGCAGCTCCCCAACATTCGGCTCGTTGATGAAATGATCCAGACAAAGTTCGATCAGATCACAGCGACTGCTGGCGTTATAAAGATCCACAGGGGCCAGCGTACGACTTTCCGGGGTGACTGTGATACAGATCATGATTTGTTTCCGAACTGACGAGCGGTAACAAAAAAACGCCTGCTGAGGCAGGCGTTCAGGATGAAAGATCGGGAGCCGAGTTCATTCCGGGGTGTTGGTGTTCTTGTACAGAGCACTGGTGGAGCCGGTTGAGGGCAGCGGACGCTTGGCCCGACCACCAACCGCTCCGGAAATCGCCGCGGAACTTTGACGATTCCCAAACGTTGCGTTTACGGAAGTGCTTTTGCTGCCATTGGGCAGAGTCGCCGGGAATGGCTTTGTCGGGCTCCACGCCAGAGCCTTGCGGGAATAACCGATGTAGTCGAGGAAGCGGGACAGGCTGAGTACATAGACGCCGTTGTCCGTCGCTGCCTGCTCCATCCGCACCTTGATAATCCGAATCTTGTTGTTCAGCTCACGCTGAATCGTGTCCTGAGTGTCCTCGTCACCAAGATCACCCACCAGCACAAAACGCGTGTTGGAAGAGATCAGCGAGGAAATGTCAGCGTCGGCGACCTCTTCGCCATCACGCCCAAGGATTTTGGCTTCGTCGTTGACTTCCAGCACAATGGATGCCCCGTTGGCAGAGACCATCCGTCGGAACTCTTCGCGATCGCTGCCCGGATTTCCGTCGAAGTCCAGTCCGCCCACCACCGCAATTTCCATCGCACGACCCGGCGAAAACACCGGCGAATAGATCGGATCACCCACGGCCATCGGTTCACCCAGTTTCGGGTCAACAATGTCGGCCTTGGCCAGAGACGGGCCCAGAATCTCCGTGATCACAATCTTCCCCTTCAGATCGTCATCGCTTTGGGGCAAACCAACACCGGAGTTGTTCTGGCTGTAGACGGAAAACGTTGTGCCGACTCGCAGCTTGTCACGTGACCCGATGTCCACGAAGGCCGTCAGGTTCTGCTGGTCAATGAAGGTCAGCCGACCGGCAGGACGCTCAAAGTTCAGGTTTTCCAGACTGAACTTGGCTGCACGCAGTTTTTTCAGAGTGTCACGCTGCAGACTGATCTCGTCCCTCAGCGTCGCAACTTCACGCTCTTTCTCTTCACGGAAATCCGAAAACTCGGTCTGAGTCGTTGTTAACTGCGTCTTCAGCTCGTCGATCTGATCTTCCCGCTGCCTCAGCTGCTCGCCATGAGTTTTCTCGCGGGCCAGCAGCTCGGCTTCCTTGGCGGCCACCTTATCCTGCAGCGACTTCATGGAATTCTGATGATTCACAACCGCAGCCTGCAACTCGGCAATCTTCGTGTTCAACTGCACAAGCCGCTCGGCCGCTGCAGCCTTCTCTGCATCCCGGTCGTTGGCGTTGGTGATCATAGCGCCTTCAAGCGTATCGGGAATGGACGTCTCGTTGCCGGCACGTCGAGCAATTTCAAGCTTGGTGTTCGTGACGATATCGTCAACTTCCGGCTCAGGTCGCCCCACGGTGGCTTTCAATGACGTCAGGTCGGCGTTCAACTGCTTGACCGCCGTGTTGGCACCATCTTCACCCTTCTTCGCTGCCGCCAGATCCCGCGCGAGGTCGGTGCTGTGAGACCACGTCATGTACCACGCAACGCCCAGTCCGACCGTTAACAAAACGAAAACGGACAGTGAAATCACCAGACCGTTGCTGTCTTTTGACGCCATGATGGAACCCCAAAAAGTCGGACCCGCAGGACCAGACAACTTTCAGAACAACCAAACGACCAGCACCAGAGCCTTGCCAGATTTCATGCCCGCAACTTCCACGCCAGCAGGTTCAATGCCCCCCCGAGGCGAGGCCGATCAGCCGGGGCCGATCAGTACACAAGCGAGGTTTGTGGCGGAAAGTGAGGGAATCTGGGATAAATAGTATGCTGCGAACCACCGCAGGGGTCCAGTCAAAAGCCACGTGGCAGGGAGAAATGCCGCGAGTTTTTTGCGGAAGGACACCGGCAGTGCTTCAGACCCGGAGAAACAACACACACATTCCGCTCCCCGGACCGGAGGCTCTTCGATGTTTCGGAAGCTGACAGCAGCAGAATTTGCAGAACTTTCCAGAGATCGGTCTGCACCAGTCGTGCCCTGAACTCCGGCAGATCCTGCCGATCGGGATTTGACGATCACACCGCCGTGACGGAATCGTTCAGCGAAGTGATCGGGAGTGGCTGAAGCGGAGTGCCACGCAGACAGAACAGTGGGGAAAACCCCGACAATTGCTGGAAAGGACGACCCGGGGCGTCTGCCGCCAGCATCTGCCCCGCAGATTCTCCGCAGCCGATCGCGAACGACATCGGAGTCTGGGCCAGAAGACAGTAAGTGGTGGCCGGTCGCAGTACCAGTTCGGGCGGAAAATACCACCAGTCGTGATCGTCACTGAGCGCAGCCTTGAAGCCGGAACCGCCCGGCACTTCCTGCGAATTCCCCACACACGACTGCTCGAAAATCAGC
>CAITYU010000004.1 GCA_903896675.1 uncultured Planctomycetaceae bacterium | reverse complement strand
GAAACTTCTCGCCACCCGCCACCCACGCTGTACCAGTCGTCTGATGGAACCGGGCAAGGATCTCGACCGCGGATTCCCGCAATCCCCGATCAGCTTTGCTGTCAGCTACGATCCCCTCACACAGGCCCTGCAGCTCTGGCAGCTCCTGTTGCTTGTCCCGCACCAGTCGCAGCACCGCACCACGACGCACAGCCGATGTCCGGCTGTCACGCAGTACATCCAGAAGCACCTGACCTGGAAACGAAATGGATTCCGTCAGACACCGCTGCACGAGGTCTTCCCTCGTCTCCGCCAATCCCGCCGCCAGCAGCTCGCGAAAGAAATTTTCACAGAATAACACCGACTTTCGCAGCGATAACAGCGCAACCTCCTGCCACCAACTGTCGCTGATTCGAATCGCCAGTTCCCGGGCGTACCCCTGCTCCACCGCATAACTGGCCGCCAGATACTCCTGAAAACTCAAATGCAGAAACCCGCACTTTCGAGTCCCCTCACCGCCCATGGCCAGAATCCCGGACTCCTCCCGCATCTTCACAATAAACGCCTTCCCAACGCGTCCCAGACCCGCTGATTCGGCCAGCTTCTTCAGCTCCTGCTCTGCCTCCTGTTCCAGTTCCTGCAGCGGTGCTGTACTGCGCTGATCCTCCTGATGCATCCACCATGCCAGCCGCGCCAACACCGCCTGCGCAGCGTCACTGTTGAAAGCAGCAGGCTGCTGCACGAGGTGCTCATACTTCGCGCGCCGCCACACGTCCAGCAGCACCCGCACACAGTGCTGATACAACTCGGCCCGGCCCGTCGGCAAATTGTGCTCCTCGTGGTACACCACGCACAAAATTGTCAGCAGCAGCGGATTGGTCACCATCTCACGCATGCTGGGAGCCTGAAAAGGAGCAGTTTCCAGAACTTTCGTCAGCGTGGACGTATCCGCCAGTGCCTTCTGCTGCGCCACCTGCCCCGGACCATCCACACGACGATGCGCCGCAGCAAACCAGCGTTCAATGAAAATCCGCACCTGCTGATCCGACAACCCGTGAACATGGAACTCCAGAAAATCGGCGCCCAGCAGCACCCTGTCGGACTGATAACCCTGAAATCGGCTGGTCACCACAAACCAGTCGTACGGCCGATCCTTCACCGCCGCACGGATCCAGCCCGCAACCGTCTCCCGCAATGTCAGTTCAACCACCTCATCAAGACCATCAAGAATCCACAGTATTCCTCGCTGCGAATCATCCCAGAACTGCTGGCTGGGATCCTGCTGCCCCGCCGGTGCCCCATCGCTGTATGTCTCCCGCTGCAGAAAAGCCTGCAACGACCGCAGCGGACTGAGCCCCGCCTTAAGTTCCTCCACCGCCAGGTTGCGCAAACGCAGCAGCACCGGACGCATACCGGGCGCCAGACCCAGCTCCTCCGGACGGGCCTCACCACTGGCCAGCCGCCACGCCAACTGTCGGGCCCACGTCGTCTTCCCGGCACCAGGCTCTCCCAGCACCACCACGCCGCGCTTGTGCTGCTGCTGACACTGCCGAAACATCCACCGCCGATCCCTGTTCGCACCATCCTCCTCGACGGTCAACTCCCGCTCGATCGACTCACGCTCAGGCATCCCTTTCCCAGCCTGCCCCTGCGGCAACCGCTCAGGCATGTCCTGCTCCCGCTGCCGCGTAAATCTGACCATCCGCAACGGCACATACGCTTCATCAATCGGCAGGTCCACCTGAAATGATCGACCCATACCCAGCAACTGAATACCGCGAGTCTCTGCGGTTAAGCGCCTGAGATAATGCTGGATCGCCGCAGAATCCGGTGGCACTGCCGGCCCAGTCACTGCCTGTTCCGGATGGAATCGCAGAAAGTTCGACGCCGGCTCCACCCTCCACGCCCCAGCCGCATCAGCCGGATCAAAATTCAGAGTTCGATGCACGAATCCCTCCGCAGACACCCGCAGCAGCCGCACGGCATTCAACCAGCCTGCACCGGCATAGCCTGCTCCACCATTCAGATGATAGGCAGACATCCGCAGATGGTTCGGCTGACGAAAACTGCTGTGAGTATGTCCGGTCAGGATCAGATTACTGCGCATCACCAGCAACTCCTCGGTGCTGGGACGCATTCCCATTCCATCGGTACGCGGATACGCATTCAATTCGGACTCCTGCCACCAGTTAAACGGATGGTGACAGATGGCAATCACGGGCGAATCCGCCGGCTGCTGCTCAGGCACCGTGGGCAACCCGTCGATCAGCAGATCCAGTTGCGGCTGACCCACCCACAATTGCCCTTGGTCAAGTTCACCCCGGCAATACCACGCCGTGTTGAGGGCCATGAACTTCAGTCCCTGCAGTTCGGTGGACCCGACCAGCCACGAAGTCTCGCCATTGAACGTCCACGGCCGATACCGCGCTGTGTTCTGACAAAATTCCGTATAGGCACTGAACGTTCCAGTGTAGGACGGCAGCAATGGTGGCCTTAGAAAGTCGTCCGCTTCGACTGCCGTCGGCGGTACGGCGATGCCGCGAGTCGCCAGACGGTTGATGTCATGGTTTCCCGGACAGGCGAGCACATTGTCCGGCGTAACACCAATCTCACTCAGCAGTTGACTCAGCCACTGCTGTGCCTGCTGGTAATCTGCAGCAACACCCTTCCAGCCAATATCCCCGCTGATCACCACCAGCGTCGGCTTCCAGTCTGGCTGTTCGTTGCCCAGTGTCCGCAGCGACTTCACCAGTGAATCAAGACACCGGCGTCGCCGCGCCAACTCATCTGGCGTCGAGCTCCAGCCGAAATGCAGATCCGTCAAATGCAATATCACGACCGGCGTCATAGCAGCTCTCACCTGAACCAGCGACACACGAGGCACCTCAACTCGCCCCCCACCCCAGCATACCCGGCCCCACCCCCGAAAAACAGGGTTTCCGACCTCGGGTTTTTCTCCCTTCGGGAGGGGACTTTGCGATTGCTGAAAACTGAATACTGAATACTGACGTCCGGCTCGGCAGGAGCCTCGCCCTCCCAAGGGGGCGTTCACTGACCACTGAATACTGACGCCCGGCTCGGCGGGAGCCTCGCCCTCCCAAGGGAGCGTTCACTGACCACTGAATACTGAATACTGACGCCCGGCTCGGCGGGAGCCTCGCCCTCCCAAGGGAGCGTTCACTGACCACTGACAACTGACAACTGACCACTGACCACTGAAAAAAAACGACGGCTGTTGCCAGCCGTCGTTTACCCGCCCCGCAAAACTGCAGCACTCCCCTGCCACAGCCTGCCTTCGGGTTCACTCATATGCTCCACCTGCCACGCCTCACAGCGTCTGCTGGGCACCCCGCAGCTCCGCCGGAACTTCCAGCGATCGCGGACCCGACACCCCACGCGGCTGACGAGTCGGTACACCAGCACCGCCAGTCCCACCAGTGCCGCCAGTCCCGCCCGAAACACCCCGCACACCCCGAAAATACTCCGAACGCAGATCCAGTCGCTCACGGTCATAGTCCGATCCAAACGCTTCCCGCAATGGGGCGGTGACCGGTCGAGTCAACCACTCCGGCTCCGCAGAATCCGCCGCGCGACTGCGAAACGGATCCGCCGGCTGCGAACGCAACGCACTGCCACCACCCACCGGTCGACACACTCCCCCCGCACAATTCCCACCACGCACCTGCGAACCCGGCGCTGAGATGCTGCTCACACCACACCGGCCGTTCGGACAACCCACCTGACACTGACCATTGGCACAGCCCGCTGCGCAACGACCGTCCACACAGGACTGCCCCGCCGGAATCACCGGACGAAACGACCGACTGAATCCCGGTGGACGCCCGTTCGTCCACTGCTGCGGCAACGGCAGACCAAACACCGTTCGCTGCACCGGAGCCCGCAGCAGGGCTTCATTCCTCACCGTTCCTCGCAACGGATCCGCAGCCGCACAATGCAGTGCTCTGCAGCCCAGAATCGTGGCCAAACACACCGCCAGTACCATTCGTGATCGCATGGGACACCTGTTCCTTCGCGGCATCCTGTGAGCCGCCCTGAGCCGGACAGCTTGCTCCCCGCAGCCGACGCCGCAACTGACCACGTCAGTCGCCGCAGCCACCAGCAGAACAGAACCTTTCTGAACCGACTTGCAGACAACATTCCGCAACCGGCATGCCAAACACACCAGCCCACGAAATTCCGCAGTTTTGCCCGGTCCCGTCGCAGTTGCCCCCGAAAAACTCACGCCGGAAACGCGACAGGCCGTCGTCAGACTGACGACGGCCCGCTCAGATTTGCGCTGTCCTGTCCGCTTCAGGAACCCGCCGCCACCTCTGACACAAAGTCATACAGCAACTGCAGCGAATGAGCCGTATCGGCGGCCGTCATCGTCAGCGGCGGACTGATGCGAATCACACAACCCGCCAGCGGACCCAGCAGATGAATGCCGTCGTTCATCGCATTCCCGCGATAACACCGCTCCACAATCGCATTGGCCGTCTGAGCCGGTGTGCGGGATCCATGAGCACCACACTCAATCCCAAACACCATCCCCTCGCCACGCACCTTCACAATCAACCCCGTCTGCTTCAACCGCCGCAGACCGTCCGCCACCTGACGGCTGATCTGAACGGCATGCTGCAGAACATCCGTCGTCTCAAACTCGTCCAGCGTCGCCAGCACCGCCGCCGAAGACAACGGATTCGCACTCCACGTGTCCGAAGTTGCTCCATACGCCATCTGATCACACACATCCCGACGACCAACTGCCGCACTGACCGGCACCCCATTGCCCAGACCCTTGCCCAGACACACAAAGTCCGGCTCAATCCCGTACGTCTCAAACGCATACATACTGCCGGTGCGACCAAAATTCGCCTGCACCTCATCCAGAATCAACAGCACGTCATGCTCACGACAGAATTGCTGCAGCAACTGCATGTAAGCTTTCGGAGGATGGTAACTGCCTCCACCACCCAGATAAGGCTCGGTGATCAGACAGCCAATCGTGCCACCCGATTCCCCCCAGATCCGCTGCAGCTCATCCCGATACCACTGCGGATCAAAAACCTTCCCAGGCTGATCCATGTCCGAACATTCCTCACGCGGGAACGTGATGAAATGCACCCGCGAATCGCGTTCCGGATCCGCTTCCGATCCCGTCACGGCTCCGCTGAGCCCCTTCTTGCCGTGAAAACCGAAACGCGTCGCCAGTATCCCCGGTCGCGCAGGATCACGACGCATACAGGCCCACAACGCCTTCTGCACAGCCTCAGAACCCGATGCCGCCCAGTTCACCGTCTGCAGCCGACTGCCACCCGCGGAACTCTGCAGACTGGCCACCAGACGACGACTGGCCTCAGCCTCCAGCGGAGTAATCGCGTTGTAGGCGGTCATCGTCGCCGCCTGAAAATAACCAGTCTCACTGCCCAGATAATCAGCCGCCGTCCAGCCCATGTAGTTCACAAACCGCTGCATCCAGCGCCGCGGATTGTGGCCCAGATTGGATACCAGCACACCCGACGTAAAGTCATACAGACGACGGCCTTCAGGAGTCCAGTGGAAGCAGCCAGCCGAATGCGACAGAACCGCCTGACTGGGAGTAAACGTGCGCAGCGAATGCGGCTCGTTCTTCGCAATCACATCCCGCACCTCATTCGAACCGGGCTCGCCCGCGAAATGAATCGAGAATTGCGGCGAAACAGTCGCCGCTGCAGGGGCAGTTCGAGCAGAATCAATGGTGCCGGGAAATGCTGTTGCCATCGTCAGTGTCGTTGTCAGTATGAAACGGTGGGAATAGGCAGGACGCAGACCAATCCAGTCTGCCGGACACGTCCCCGTCCTGACAAGTCCCGATTCCCGACAGTTCAGGGAAAAGGCGGGAATTCCGGGAAAAAATTCGGTCAGGATCGATCAGACCGAATTCCCCCGTTCACCCCCCCTCACACCCGCCCTCACACCCGCCCTCACACCCCGCCCACCTCCCGGTGCTCCTGAATCCGCTCCAGATACAACGCCGGGATCTCCAGCGACTCCAGCTCATGCCCCGGTCGCAGCCGACAACACACCGTCTTCATACTGCCCCGCGCCAACACCCGCTCGCCACGACGAAACACCACGTCAAATGTCAGCGATTTGACCCCAATTCGCTGAATCGTCAGTCGCGCCGTGATCAGCTCGTCATAACGCGCCGGAGACTCGAAACGGCACTGCGCCGAAACTCGCGGCCAGCCAATCACCGTCCCATCCTCCAACTGCTGCATAATCGACAGCCCGATCGAACGGAAAAACTCATGCTCAAGCTGCTCCATCCAGATGTAAAATCTGGAAAAATGCACGATGCCGGCCATGTCCGTCTCCACGAACTCCACTCGCCGCACCTGCTCGATAAATGACGCCATCTCAGAATTACCCCCCCCCCAGCCCAGCCAACACACCACAACAGACCCGCCACACAAAAACCCTGCACCACAGTTTTCCCACTGCCGCACTCAGAACGACGGCAACTCAGCCACACGCCCCTCCGCACGCTCCGCCGCACAAGCCCGCACGGCACCCAGCCGCGACTCGCCCGAAAACAGCACCACAAAACGCTGATAAATCTGCCGCACTGCCGCCTCAGAACCCGCCTGACGCAGCTTCTCCGCCGCCGCAAAACGCTCCGCAACCACCACCGACAAATCCTCCCGCTGCAGTAACTGCGGCTTCAGCTCCGCCTGCCGACGCTCAGCCACCAGCCGCCACAGTCGCTGCTGCTCAGCCTCCGCATCCCCCGACGGCCCCCCCGCCACACCAGTCAGCTCCAGCACCTCCTGATACTGCTCCAACACCTCCAGCGGATTCACACCGCCCTTTCGCTCAGCACGCAACGCCGCCAGACCAGCCGACTCCACCGCATTCCGACCCTCCCGGTTCCCACGCAGACGCCGCTCAGCCTGCAACAACAACTGCCCCATATCAATCTCATCCAGCCACAGCCGCATCTGTGGAACATGCTGACCCTCAGGAAACCGCTGCAGATACGGCAGCACGAATTTCCGCCGCGCATCATCCAGCACAACCGGGTCCGACTGCTGCAGCGCAGCCTGCGCCCCCCGATACAGATCCTCCTCGCCCGGACCACGCAGCAGCCACACCACCAAACCTGTCAACAACAGCAGACACAGCGACAGAAACCAGACCTGCTCGTAAAAGGCACCCCGACCGCGTTTCTTCTTCTTGCGACCCCGCACCGCATCCTTCGTCACTGTCCCCGCACCACCGGAAACCGTCGTCCTGCGGCCCGCTCGACTTGCCGGAAGTGGCTCAACGCCCGCACCCGCATCCGCCTCCGCACTCTCGCCGCCCTGCTTCAACTGCTGCTGAATCTCGCCCAGCTCCGTGTGCACCGCCAACGCATCCCACGGACGGTCCTCCGGCCTCTTTTCCAGCATTCGCGCAATCAGACGGTCCAGCGCCGCAGGACACTCCGGACAACGCTCACGCACACTGTGAGGAATACTGTCCACGTGGGCCATCAGCATCGCTGCCGGATTATTCTCAGTAAACGGCGTTTCTCCGCACAGCAACTCGTACAGCAGACAGCCCGCCGCATACAGATCCGTACGACGGTCAATATGCTCACTGCCCTGAATCTGCTCCGGAGCCATGTATGCGTAGGTGCCAACCGTCCGCCCGGCACCCGTCAGAGCCGTCGATTCAGTGTCCCGGGCAATCCCAAAGTCCCCCAGCTTCAGCCGACCGTGGCTGGTCAGCAACAGATTGGCCGGCTTCAGATCCCGATGAATGATCCCGGCATTGTGCGCATGCTCAAGCGCCGCACACAACTGACGACCCGCCTGAATCACCTGCAGCGGAGTCAACCGGCGACGACGCTTCAGCACATCCTGCAGCGAGCCCCCGTCAATGAACTCCATCGCATACCAGCGCTGACCACCCTGGTAACCACCACCATAGTAACGCACAATGTTCGGATGCTGCAGCCGCTTAAGAATGCCAATCTCACGCTCAAATCGCTGCTGCATTTTCGGGTCAGCATCCAGACCCGGAGGCAGAATCTTCAGCGCAGCAGTCCGACCAGTCTCGGGATGCAGAGCACGGTACACCACCCCCATGCCACCCACACCGATCTGCTCGCCCACCACAAATGGTCCGAACTTCCGCTCTGACATGCCGCACCTGGCACCATCGCCAACAGCCTGAAAGCAACACCACTCGTCATTCTCACACGACGCACCCAAATACACAACACCCCGCTGCCGAAACTATGGCTTCCGACAGACAGGAATTCCGCCGCACTTCCGGTTACACTCCCCACTGATGCGTCACTCACGGAATCCCACAACCCCGTCGTCGGAACACAGCATGCCAGCCACCGCAGCACCCCGCTCACACTGCCGCTCACACCGCCTGAACACAGCCTTCCTCACGGCCGCCACGGCCTGCACACTGCTCGCCACCGGCTGCACAGAACCACCCGCCGCTGCTCCCGCCCAAAACGGCAGCCTGCTCAAACCGGCACCCGCAAAAATCAGCGAATTCCAGCCCGCTGACAACAAATCCGTCGTCGACCCGAAAATCCCCGTCACCGACCCGCTCTCAGGACCACTCGCCGTCCTCAAAAATGCCCAGCGACAACTGCCCACTCTGGCCATCGAACACGCACTCAACCTGTTCAATGCCTCCGAAGGTCGCTACCCCGCGTCCTTCCAGGAATTCATGGACCGCATCATCACGGAAAACAGGATCGCCCTGCCACAACTGCCCGCCGGACTTGAATATCAGTACGACGTTCCCAATCATCAGCTTGTCGTCGTCAGCAACACACCCGCAACCGATAAAACTGCCCCCTGAAACTCCCTGAATAAAGTGCAGCTGCCATGAGCATTGAGCATGTGCTGGTCATCCCCACAAAGGTCTTTCACGAAGTCGGACACTTCCAGGGCTTCAGCAGCGACGTCGATCGCTACCTCGACGTCATCCTCGACCCCGCTCACGCCAGCTACCACCCCAGACCGCAGATGGAACTGGACCCCTCCTTTAAACAGCTCATCCCCTACTGCGTCTTCCGCTTCGAAGATCAGCTGTTCCACTACCAGCGAGGCACCGCGCAGGGTGAAGCACGACTGCACGCCAAACGCTCCATCGGAGTCGGCGGACACGTGTCCACCGCCGACCTCTCCAAAGAACAGTCCCCCTACATCGAAGGCATGCGCCGCGAACTGGAAGAAGAAATCGATATCGAATGCGGGTGGTCCGAAGACTGCATCGGACTCATCAATGACGACGAAACCGAAGTCGGCAAAGTACACCTCGGAATCGTCCACATTTTCGAACTCGACAATCCCAAAGTTCAGCCCCGCGAAAAGTCGATGATCAACGCGGGGTTCGCCCCGCTTTCGCAACTGATCGAACAACTCGATCAGTTCGAAACATGGTCGCAGATCTGCCTGAAATATCTCGCAGAATGCGAAAATACCTGAGATCACAGCCGGCATCGCAGTGAACATGGACCGTTCACCGCCACTGCCGCAGCCGAATTCACAGATCTGTCCCGGGCCCTGCCCGGACAGACCCTGACGACTTCGCAGGTTTCCAGGATCGTCTGCTTCGGCAGTTTCTGCCGATTTGATTCAAGGGAGTGAGTCATGAAGAGTCTGACTGCTTGGATGCTGCCCGCACTGCTCGTGCTCGGTGGCATGTGGACCGTTTCCGCCGACGAAGAACAGGCAACCAGCCGCAAGGCACCGCTGCCCGGACAGATCACCGAAACAGAACTCGGTGATATGCTCTCCGCCATCGGCCTGAAACCCACCAAAACCGAACAACGCTACGACTTCGCATTCAAAACCAGCTACCGCGGTGAAGAATGGAAGTTCTCCATGTCCGCAGTGCTCAGCCGCAACGGCGAATCCGTGTGGGTCATGGCGTGGCTTGACCAGATTCCACAAAGCTCCGCCGAAGTCCCCCGCACCGCTCTGCTGCGACTGCTGGCCGCCAATGACCGACTCGGCGGCGGCAAGTTCTTCGCCTATATCCCCACCAACAAGCGATTCGTGATGCAGCGAGTCCTGGAGAATCGGGATATGACCAACCGCAGGATGCAGGAAATCCTGCAGGACCTCGCCGCCAGCGTGGCTGACGAGTACCCCACGTGGGCCACCACCAACTGGACACCCAAAGCCGAACAGCAGGTTGCTGAAGGTGCTGCCAGCGATCGCGGAGTGCCCGTCAATCCGACGGCCGCCACCAAATCCGCTGCTCCAACCAAAACCGCCACACCGGCCAAAGCCGCAGCCCCGGCCAAACTGCGAACCTCCGACAACTCGTCGAAGTTCGAAGGCAAAACCGTGAACTGACAGCCACAACAGACCGGCACCCGCATCCCGACGCCTTCCGATTACTTCGGAAGGCGTTTTTTGTTGTTTAACCACGCCCCCCTCGGGAGGGCGAGGCTCCCGCCGAGCCGGACGATCCAGCGGCCTGACAGGCATTCGGCTCAGCGCGAGCTTCGCCCTCCCAGGATCGCAGTCAACAACTCTGACAATGCAGTCTGCAGCTCCGCACAGGATTTCGCGTTGAGCCTTTTTTGGCCGCGGAAAAACGCGGAAAAACGCGGAATGACGTGACCGCGGATTGCGCGGGCCAAAAACCGTAGCCTGGGCTTTAGCCCGGGCAAGTTGCGTAGCCACCTGTTCAATAACGGTGTCTTCAACCGGAAACCATGAATCACCACGGAACACACGGAAAAGGAATCGTGGGTATGTGTTTTTTTTGGCCGCGGAAAAACGCGGAATGACGTGACCGCGGATTGCGCGGGCCAGAAACCGTAGCGTGGGCTGTAGACCGCGCACGTAGCGCATGCGATTGTTCAATAACGGTGTTTTCAAGGGGAAACCATGGCTCACCACGGAAGACACGGAAAACACGGGAAATGAAT
>CAITYU010000003.1 GCA_903896675.1 uncultured Planctomycetaceae bacterium | reverse complement strand
TCCTGTTGGCGTGAGACGGAAGCAATGTGGAGGTGTTGTGAGAGTGTTTTTTTTCACCACGGAAGGACACGGAATGACGCGGAAAATCGCAAGGGGTGTTGGGCGGGGGAGTTTTCAACCACGAATGACACGAATCATACGAATGAAGGCGGAGATGTTTTGAACGATTCGAATCTGAAGTGACGCGAAAAGTTGTCAGTTGTCAGTTGTCAGTTGTCAGTTGTCAGTTGTCAGTTGTCAGTTGTCAGTGGTCAGTGGTCGGTGGTCGGTGGTCGGTGGTCGGTGGTGTGGAGTGCGGTTTGCAGTGGGCAGTGGGGGTCAGGGGTTGTTCCGTTGCGGTAGTTGGTGAGTAATTGTTTGGATTTTTGGGCCAGCATGCGGCGGATTTCGCGGCGTTTGCCTTTGATGCGGGGGATGTGCATGGAGTCGTAGGCGGTGGTTTGGTGTCGCATCCAGGCGATTACGGCTGCTTCGGCTCGACGTTCGATTGGAATCATTTTGGTGCGAGCAACAGTGCCACTGCCGACGGGTGTGGCGTGTTGGGTGACGGCGCGGGCAAGTTGTTGGGCCAGTTCGTGGTGGTGCGGGTGGAAGCTGAGGAAGTTGAGGATGGCGTGGGTGAAATCTTCGACGTAGGCCAGTTGTGTTTTCTGTCGGCGGTCGGCATCGGCGGCTTTGCGGCGTGCGAAGGATTCGGTTGACCGTTCGATTTCGAGCTGCTGGCGGAGTGCTTCGATGGTGCTGGCGGGCGCCCAGACTCCGAGCGAGAACGTGCGGCGTCCTTTGCGTTCCTGGACCACCCAGTGATCTCCTGCCGCCTTGACGCGACGGGTCAGTGCGGCATCGCCCGGGGGCAGGAGCACCCATTCGGCGGGGATGGCGATTACTGTGCCATTTGAGGTGGTGATGGTGCCGGGTCGGGGGCCCGGGGTGGCGATGTGTTCGGTCATTCGAATGCAGTGTCTTTGCGAAGTTGTTGTTTGGTGCCGTCCGGAATTGTTCGCCAGACGATATCGGCCAGCGCACCTGTGGTGGCCCACAGCAGATTGATACTTGTGCGTTGTGCATTCCGGCGGACCAGCAGGAACGCGGCGACCGGTCGGATTTGCCGCAGCTGGCCGGGCGGGTGACAGTTGTACCGTTGCCTGGGGAAACCGCAAATGCAGACGATCAGTACGGATCGAGGCAGGTGCACGAGGTCAGTGCAGAAATGGCCTTGCCGGCAGGCGGGGTGATGTGTGGGTCTGTTCGATGGAATCCCATTTTGGGACTTTGTGTGCCGTCCTCGCAGGATCTCTCCCTGCGGCTGACGAGGCGAGGGTGTGGATGTGTGGGAGACGATTGCTGGTGTTGTGGTGTCGCGGTATGTGGCTCGGAAAATTGATTGTCAGGAACTGCGGGATGGATTTTCGCGGCCGCTGCTGCGAGACTTGGTTGGTCGATGAGGCTGTTTCTGTTTCTGATTGGTGTGTCATGCCGCAGCGGTACTGGTTTTTTCTGTGTGTTTTGCCGGTTTGCCTGCAGTCTTCGGCAGTGGGGCAGGATGCGTCGGCTTTGTGGTCGCAGCAGGTGCAGCCGTTGTTTGATCAGTACTGTGTCAAGTGCCATGGTCCTCTGGAGCAGCACAGTGGCCTGGAGCTGGACACCGTGGCGGGTGTGCTGCAGGGTGCGGATGGCGGTGCGGTGGTGGTCCCGGGCAAGCCGGAGGACAGTCGCCTGTTTCAGTATCTGGCGGCGGATTCTGAGCCGCACATGCCGCCCGGTAAGCAACTGACTCAGGCTCAGCAGCGATCCGTGCAGCAGTGGATTTCCCGGTTGTCTCAGGCACCGGAAGGCCAGCCGGTTGTCTCTGCGGGGGTGCGCAGTTTTTCGTCGGTGACGGAGGCTGTGGATGTTTGCATTGCGGAGGGTTGGGCTGTTCGCGGGGTGGCTGCTGCGGAGCCTGTGTCGGACGATGTGTGGTGTCGACGTGTGTATCTGGATCTGGCTGGTCGGATACCGACTGCTGCGGAGCTGGACAGTTTTCTGCAATCCCCGGTGGGGGTGCGGCGTGCTGAGCTGGTGGATCGTCTGCTGCAGTCGGGCGAGTATGCGGTGCGGATGCGTGAATTGTGGGATGTGTTTTTGCTGGGTCGACCGGGGCGGAATGGTCGTGAGGATCGGCGTCGTCAGCATGGCTGGTGGAGTTTTCTGGAGGGGGCCTTTCGTGACAACCGTCCGTGGGATGAGACGGTCAGATCCATGCTGGTGGCTCGTGGCGACCGCGTGGAGGACCGTGGTGCCTCGTGGTTTCTGTACGAGCGGCGGAACAATCATCAGGCGATCGCCGAAGCGGTGGCTCCGCTGATTTACGGGACTCGTATCGACTGTGCTCAGTGTCACGACCATCCGTTGACTCGCGAGATCCGACAGGCTCATTACTGGGGGCTGGTGACGGCTTTCAATCGCAGTAAGAACGTGGATGGCGGAGCGGTTGTGGCGGAGTCGGCGACCGGGGGTTTTGTGAATTTCACCAATCTGAAGAAGGAGTCACAACCGGCGCTGATGGTGCTGCTGGACGAGCGGGTGGTGGCGGAGGTGCGTCCGGGTGAGGGTGTGAAGGAGGAGGACGGTGAGTCATTGTATGTGGATGGCGGGGCGAAGCAGGTGCCGAAGGTGTCGCGGCGTGAAGTGTTTGCGGAGGCGGCATTGACGGGCAATCCGCTGCTGGCGCGGGCGTTTGTGAATCGCATGTGGTCGGTGCTGCTGGGGCGTGGTCTGGTGCATCCGGTGGACGAGATGAACGGTCGGAATCCGGCCAGTCATCCTGAGCTGCTGGACTGGCTGAGTCGTGATTTTGAGTCGCACGGTTATGACGTGCAGCGATTGATTCGGGGTCTGGTGCTGAGTCGTGTGTATGGTTTGGGGGTGTTGTCTGCAGGGGATGTGCCGGTATCGGCATTTGCGGAAGCGACAGAGCGACCGTTGACGGGTGAGCAGATAGCGCGTTCGTGGCGGGTGGTGGCGGGAGTGGTGGCGGAGGATGACGGTTTGCGGCGGAAGGTGACGGGGGCGTTGCCGGATGTGTCACCGCGGGAGTATTCAGCGACGTGGCAGCAGGCGCAGTTTCTGAGTGGGACGGAGGCATTGGCTGAGCTGCTGCGTCCGGAGGTTTCACCGACGGTCGTTCGGCTGGCTGCCCTGCCCTCGGTGGAAGAGCGGGTGCGGGAGTCATTTCTGGCGGTGTGGGGGCGGTTACCGGATGTGGAGGAGCGGGAGCGTTCTGAGCAGTTTTTTGCGGCGCATGCGGGTGATGTGTCGGCTGCGGTGCGTGATTTTCTGTGGGCACTGATGACCAGTGCGGAATTTTTGACGGTGCCGTAATGAGCAGACAGGGTGTGGAGAGAATGGAATCTGAGCGGTGTCGTGTGGATGAGCATACGCTGCATCGGCGTTTGTTTCTGCGGGGGCTGTCCGGCGGTGCGGCTGTCAGTGCCGGCAGTTTCTCCGGGCTGTTTGTGAATCCGGTGCTGGCTGATGCTGCGAAGCGTGCGCAGAAGCACTGTATTCTGCTGTGGCTCTGCGGGGCTCCCAGTCAGTTTGAGACGTGGGATCCGAAGCCGGGGCGTCCCAGTGGGGGGCCGTTTGGC
>CAITYU010000002.1 GCA_903896675.1 uncultured Planctomycetaceae bacterium | reverse complement strand
GTCTGATCAGCGGCCAGACACGCCTGCAGACCCGCGGCCGATGCATCCACCCCGGATTCCAGTAACTGCTGCTCACGGCGAATATCGCGACGATCACGATGCAGTCTGCGATACTCGTCCACCAGAACATTCTTCAGCACCTGCCGCAGCCATGCCAGCAGAGATTGCTCATCACTCACCGGGCTGTCAGCCAGCGACTGGGCAGCCCGCAACAGCGTGGCCTGCACCACGTCGGCCGGGTCCAGCTGGTTGCGAAAACCAGCACCCAGACTGGCACTGGCAAGTGCCCACAGGTAACCCCGGTACTTCAATGCCAGGTCCTGCAGGTCAATTCTGAGCAGCGTCATGGAATTCTCCGAGGGCAGGTCAGTGGTTGAACCGTCTTAACCTCTCAACGATGTTCGCACTCGTTTCAACCCGGATTCCCGGATGAAATCCCTGATTATGCGAAAAGTTCTGCCGTCGCACCGCTGTCAGTGCCGCCAAAAATCCGGCCGGATCAACGGAGACTGGCCGGTGGCCACGCGAGGTCATGGCGTCTGAACCGCGAAACAGGCGGAAAAATCGGTGAGCCGTCAACGGCAGCATACCGAGCGACAGGCCTCGCTGCACAGCGTGGGCGTGCCTATGACCGAGCATCAGGCACTGCTCGGACAAAACCCGAACGACCCGAGGTCGCAGCCGGGGAAATCTCAGGCCGGACGACGCAGCTCTTCAAACAGCTCAGGCCGCGCCTGAACCTGCCGGCCGTCCTGCAATCCCAGCCTCTGCTGACTCCAGCGACGCACCAGACACACAACTCGCTCCAGCGTGTCCCTGTCGAAATATTCCAGTCGCTCCTTGCCCGCAAACGGATAGTCCACGGCGCGGATAATCCGCATCAGGTCAAAATTTGACAGTGCCGAACGAATCTGCGTCAGCGTCAGACCCGCAATCGTCCGCAGATCCGGCAGCTCACCAGCAGGATCAGTTTTCGCTGCGATACACCGAACGATCTCCGGATGTTCGGAACCTGGGCTGTCGGCCAGCCCCCCGAAAACCCGCCGCAGCAGTGGACGCAGCTGCTGCAGATCCGGAGGATCCTGTATCACGCCGCTGTAACCGAAATCGATCGCCTGCTGCACCACTCGCAGATCCGCGTGTCGCGACATCAGCACACCGACCACTGCACCGCGTCCCCATAACGCCTCCCTCAGCAGTGAAAGACCATTTCCGTCCACCAGACCGTGAGCAATGAAACAGAGATCAAAACTGTGGCTGAGCCCCGCTTCAACAGCGTCCGCTCGAGTCCCCGAGACCGCTATGCGAGCCGGTAAATACGACAGCAAGGCACTCAAACGCTGCACCACACCAGCGTCACTTTCAACAATCAACACCTGACGATATCTGTCCACAAGGTCTTTCCAGCGACTGACTGCGAAGTCAACAGAGGGCCCATCCCCGGATTTCTGCGGAAACTGCAATCAGAGTGCCAGAAATTGTAAAAAAGAGAATCTTCGCGTTTTTTGAGTTGAAATGAACGTTTTTGCAACTAGCGGGTGCGGAACGCCCATTTTCAGGGCATCAGATCGCAAGGAAATTCCGCAGCAGGTCGTAACCCTTCTCCGTCAGAAAACTTTCCGGATGAAACTGCACCCCAAACACCGGGTAATCACGGTGCTGTAAACCCATCACCTCAAACTGCTGACCAGGATCCTCCACCCACGCCGTCACCTGCAGACAGTCCGGTACCGTTTCACGAGGCACAATCAGGCTGTGATACCGAGTCGCCTGGAAAGGGTCCGGAAGTCCCGCAAAAATGCCCTGTCCCGAATGCGAAATCTGCGACGTCTTACCATGCATCAGACGCCCGGCCCTGACCACCTTCGCGCCATACACCTCCGCCAGACACTGATGACCCAGACACACACCAAGTACAGGCAGCCGCGGCCCGAAATGCCGGATCACGTCACACGATAAACCAGCCTCCGTCGGACTGCAGGGACCCGGGGATACGATGATCCGCGATGGCCGCATGTCTTCAATCTGCTGCAGCGTTACCTGATCGTTCCGCTCCACACGCATCCGGATTCCGGAATCAATCTCACCAATCCGCTGTACCAGATTGAATGTGAAGGAATCGTAATTGTCGAGCAGAAAAATCATGCCGCAAATCGCCCACGGAAATGACTGAATCGATGACTGAACCCGCAGCATATCATCCGCAGCCGACGGCAGGAAATCGCAGCCACCGGTTTTTCAGGGTTCCCAACCAGGCCGGCAGACCAACAGAACAGGCCTGCCAGCCACGAGGCTGACAGGCCCCAAATCCATCGGCGCTGTCAATCAAAGTTCACAGCAACCTGCCTCACAGCAGATGTCGCCACACGAGCAGCCATCCGGTCCGGTGCAGTCGCAGCCCGCAACTTCACAGGCACACTGCGGGCACACACAATCCGCACAGCAGCTGCAGGCAGCCACGGGTGCTGCTGAAAATCCCGCTGCCGCAAAGCCAATCGGAGCCACCAGTACCAACGCCACCAGAACAACGAACTTCTTCATGAGAAATCTCCTGAATAAACAATCTCGGATGCAAACAGAAATACCGTCCTGCCTTCCACCGATACTGCTCAGTTAATTCCTCCAGACACACAGCACCGACTGCCGCCGATTGCCGAACCAACGCACCGCGTTCTCAATCACGCTGACAGTACCCGCCGCACAGGGGGACACTGGGACCGTGACTGAGGCGGCTGACACGGACCACAAGGGCAAATCCCCGGTCGCCAGCCGAACGTCAGCCCGATTTCCCGGCGGCAGAGACCAGCAACACTGGCACGCACCGTCAGCGGGTTCTTCAGTCGTTCGGGCACCGTCTGCCGAACAACAACTGTCGCCAGCGACACCACCCTGCGGTAACAGCCGCAACCGGGCCTGCACACAACAGCACATCCCGCACTCAGCCACCGATACTGCAAACAGCACCAGCGCCGAAAGCCACGTGATTCGTTTTGCTGACACAGACAACATGCTGCGACCTCCCATCCACAATCAACACATCCGAACCCTACGCCCCCGCACAGAACATTTCCAGAACAATTCCCTGCACCCAGACACACATTCGAAAAAACCATGAACTCGTATCGGTTTGACTTCTCAGCACCAGCGGTGTCGCGAATAGCGCCATCACAATGATGTCTTCTTATGGGTGTGTCAAATCTGAATGGTCTTCGTAAGGTAATTATTCACATGGTCTTACGTTCAATCGAAAAGACTCTGGCACACTTGCTGCACTTATTCAGGACCAAACACCGCAAATGTCGCGGTGACCGGCCTCCCCCCCAAAAGTTCTCGTCCAAAGGATGCGGCAATGAAGACC
>CAITYU010000001.1 GCA_903896675.1 uncultured Planctomycetaceae bacterium | reverse complement strand
GAGTTCTGGGGTTTCCTGCGAACAAACAAGAAGTGGTGGCTGACGCCGATTGTGGCGATGCTGTTGTTGCTGGGTGGTTTGCTGGTGTTGTCCAGTACTGCCGCAGCGCCGTTTATCTACACATTGTTCTGAAGCAACTGATCGGCCCGTCAAAGTCTTGGCGTGATATCCGCCTGGAGCCACTATTGTCTCGTCCTTCACTGCTGATCTGTGCCGACTGGTTCGCTCCGGGCTATCGCGCCGGTGGTCCGATCCGCAGTGTCGTGAATCTGACGCAGTTGCTGGCAGCATCCTGTGATGTGCAGGTGCTGACCTCCTGCTGCGATCTGGGCGAAACGCGACCGTACGACGGGCTTGCTGTGAACCAGTGGTTGCCGTGGTCCGGGGGAACGCAGGTCTTTTACGGACACGCTGCCGCTCGTCGTCGTGAATTTTCGCGGATCCTGTCGCGTCAGCGTCCTGCGGCGGTGTACATGAACAGCATGTTTTCGTGGTCCGGAGCACTCTGGCCGCTGCTGGATGTGCTGCTCTGGCATCGTGACGTGCCCGTCGTGCTGGCTCCGCGGGGCATGCTGAAGCCGTCGGCGCTGTATCGCAAGTTCTGGAAGAAAGCGCCGGTGCTGCGTTTTCTGCGGGGGTTGGGGCTGACGCAGCGAGTGACATTTCATGCAACGTCAGCGGATGAGGTGCAGGAAGTGCAGCAGCAGTTTCCGGGGGCCCGCGTCCGGCTGGTGGCGAATGTTCCGCAATGGCCGGTATCGCAGGTACCCGAACGATCGGCGGACGACGGAGTGCTGCGGCTGGTGCTGGTGGGACGGATTCATCCGATCAAGAATGTGCATCTGGCGATTGAGGCATTGCGGGGCGCGACGGGGCCGTGCGAGCTGGTCGTGGTGGGGCCTGAGGAGGACGCCGGTTATGCCGTGCGATGTCGTCAGTTGGCGGCCGCACTGGAGGGTGAGAAGCGAGTGATTTTCGCGGGTGCACTGGATGAACGGGCTGTGCGGGAGCAACTGATTCGCGCAGACGCACTGATTTTGCCGACGCAGGGCGAGAACTTCGGGCATGCAATTTTCGAATCTTTCAGTGTCGGGACGCCCGTAATCATCAGTGACTGTACGATCTGGCGAAGCCTTGCCGATAAACAGGCGGGTTGGGACCTGTCGCTGGACGATCCAGCAGCTTTTGCGTTGGCGGTGCAGCAACTGTCAACGATGGGCCCGAAGGCCAGGCAGGGCCTGCGTCTGGGCGCCCTGCGATTGGCCCAGAACTTCGTCAACCAGCAGAATTTTGCCACCGACTACCACCGGCTGTTCGGTTTTCCGCTTCCGTAGCCCGGTTGCATTTCCGTTTTGGTTGGTTGATTGCCCGGGCTGAAGCCGAGGCTACGTTTTTTGTATTTTGCAGTAGGGTGGGCTTTAGCCCGCCCTCGATTGCTCTGCCTTTTTGAGTGTTTTGTATTTTGGTTGGTTGTTTGCCCGCCCTGAAGCCCAGGCTACGTTTTTTGTGTTTTCCAGTAGGGTGGGCTTTAGCCCGCCTGCGGTTGCCTTGCCTTTTTGAGTGTTTGGTATTTTTGGGTGATTGTTTGCCCGGGCTAAAGCCCAGGCTACGGTTGACGGCGTGGGGTGTTAAGAAATACCCCTCCAGATCGGTGGTTAAGTTTCCATGAACATCCTTGGTATCAACGCATTTCACGGTGATGCTTCTGCGGCCCTGGTCGTGGACGGTCAACTGGTGGCTGCGGTGGAAGAAGAACGATTCAATCGGATCAAGCACTGGGCCGGGTTTCCGGCGCAGTCGATTCGGTGGTGCCTGCAGCATGCCGGGGTGCGGCCCGAGCAGGTGCAGCACGTGGCCATATCGTTTGACCCACGAGCCAACTTCTGGCGGCGTCTGGGGTTTGTGGCAAAGGCCCGGCCGTCGTTTCGGTCACTGCTGGATCGTTTGAAGCGACAGGGCCGAACACTGGCCCTCGAAGACCAGTATGCTCAGGCAGTGGGATTGCCACGATCCGCCGTAACAGCTCAGTTTCACCGCATCGAGCATCATCAGACGCATGTGGCTGCCGGGTTTCTGATTTCCCCTTTCGACAGGGCGGCCGTGCTGTCCGTTGACGGAATGGGGGATTTCACCAGCACCCTGACTGCGATGGCTGCCGGCAATGACTGGCAGGAGCTGAATCGCGTCTACTATCCGCATTCGATCGGGTTTCTGTACACCGCCATCACGATGTACCTCGGCTTTCCGTATTACGGTGACGAGTACAAAGTGATGGGGCTGGCGCCCTATGGTCAGCCCGAGTTTGCCGACTTGTTTCGCCGCATGATTCGTCCGGTGGGTGATACGTTCGAACTGAATCTGGACTATTTCACGCACCAGCGGTCCGGGATCAAAATGAACTGGAACGATGGGGCTCCGACAATCCAGCCCTTTTACAGTCCGCTGCTGGAAAAAATGCTGGGGCCGGCAAGGCAGAAGCATGAACCGCTGACGTCGCGGCACGATAATCTGGCGAAGTCCCTGCAGGTGGTGACGGAAGAGATTCTGATGCACCTGCTGAACCGGCTGCATGCGAAGACACGGTGCGAGAACATCTGCATGACGGGCGGCGTGGCGATGAACTCGGTCGCGAATGGCAAAATCACGACTCAGACGCCCTTCAAAAATGTTTACATCCCCGCCGGAGCGGCGGACAATGGGACGTCGTTCGGAGCGGCGTTCCATGTGTGGAACCGGCAATTGGGAAAACCACGGACCTTCGTTCAGGATCATGCTTATTGGGGTTGCCAGTCGATAGCCGCGGAAGCCGTGGCTGCGGCGGAAAAGCTGGGAGTGCCGTATCGGCAGTTGCCTGAGTCAGAGCTGCTGGATTTCGTCACCGATCAACTGATTAGTGGTCACGTGGCGGGCTGGTTTCAGGGGCAGATGGAATTCGGTGCGAGGGCACTGGGGAACCGTTCGTTGATTGCGGATCCGCGTCGAACGGATATGCGGGACATCATCAATCTGCGGATCAAGTTTCGTGAAAAGTTCCGCCCGTTTGCTCCCAGTATCCTTGAAGAGCATGTGGGCGAATGGTTTGAGATCGATGAGCCGACACCCTATATGGAGAAGGTGTTTCCGATTCGCAGAGAAAAACATGCCGTGATCCCAGCGGTGACACATGTGGATGGCAGTGGTCGTCTGCAGACTGTGTCAGCGCGGACCAATCCGCTGTATCACTCGTTGATCAGTGCCTTTCACCGGAAAACGGGCGTCCCGATTCTGCTGAACACTTCGCTGAATGAGAACGAGCCGATTGTCAGGACCCCAGAGGAAGCGATTCGCTGTTTTCTGCGGACGGATATGGATTTGATCGTGATGGGGAACGTGGTGGTGGATCGCCATCAGCCTGGGTTTCCTGAGCAGTTTCGCAAGCGTGTGCAGATCTGAGGGTTCGGTGGTCAGTGGTCGTGCCACTTGGGAGGGCGAGGCTCCTGCCGAGCCGAAAGGTGCTTCTGCCCGACGGGCGTTCACTTCCGGAAGCCGTCGGGTGTTGGTGAGGTGATGTCTTTTGACGCTGAAGGCCGCTGAAAAACGCGGAAAAATACGGGTGGCTGGGGGAATCTGAACCACGGGAAGGACGCGGAAGGCACGGAAGAGGCCGGGGGCATTCGGGGGATTTTGAACCACGAATGACACGAATAGGTGGGATGTTGAGGCGAGCCATCGGCGTAAGCCGACGAGTGTTGTTGGTGAGGTGATGTCTTTTTGCCGCTGAAGGCCGCGGAAAAACGCGGAAAGATAGGGGTGGCTGGGGGAATCTGAACCACGGGAAGGACGCGGAAGGCACGGAAGAGGGCAGGGGGCATTCGGGGGATTTTGAACCCCGAATGACACGAACAGGTGGGATGTTGAGGCGAGCCATCGGCGTAAGCCGACGAGTGTTGTTGGTGAGGTGATGTCTTTTTGCCGCTGAAGGCCGCGGAAAAACGCGGAAAAATACGGGTGGGTGGGGGAATCTGAACCACGGGAAGGACGCGGAAGGCACGGAAGAGGGCAGGGGGCATTCGGGGGAGTTTGAACCACGAATGACACGAACAGGTGGGCTGTTGAGGCGAGCCATCGGCGTGAGCCGACGAGTGTTGTTGTGAGGTGATGTTTTTTTGCCGCTGAAGGCCGCGGAAAAACGCTGAAAAATACGGGTGGCTGGGGGATTTTGAACCACGGGAAGGACGCGGAAGGCACGGAAGAGGGCAGGGGGCATTCGGGGGAGTTTGAACCACGAATGACACGAACAGGTGGGATGTTGAGGCGAGCCATCGGCGTAAGTCGACGGGTGTTGTTGTGAGGTGATGTTTTTTTGCCGCTGAAGGCCGCGGAAAAACGCGGGAAAATACTGGTGGCTGGGGGAATTTGAAGCACGGAAGGACGCGGAAAATACGGAAAAGTGCAGGGGGCATTGGCGGGCAGCTTACGGAAAGGATAGGGCAGACAGGATCCTCGTCGCAAAAGGCCGCAAACGGCATGAAAACGAGCGTCTTCGGGCTGCTGCCTGCCGGGTCTTTTAGTCCGCAAGGCGTAAGCTGAGCCAGCAGGAACCCTGACGCTGGTTACCAATCTTTCGTGATTTCCTGCTGTTTGATTGAGAGCGTTTTCGTTCTGTCCGGTTCAGTGCAAATTTCCGCGGAATCGACTACCATTTCGGGTTCTGGTTGTGACTGGGGCTTGTGATGGGATGGATCGATGATTGTGGTGCTGGGAGGCCGTGGTTACGTTGGTCAGGCGATTCAGTCTGAATTGCAGCGTCGTGGCCTGGCGTTTGAAGTATTCAGTCGTGCGCGGCTGGACTATACGCAGCCACATCTGCTGTCTGCGGCCTTGCGTGCTCTGCCGGTGCGATTCCTGATCAATGCCGCTGGGTACACCGGTCGGCCAAATGTGGATGCCTGTGAGCGGGCGAAGGCCGAGTGTCTGGCTGGGAATGCCGTATTGCCGGGCGTGGTGGCGGAGGTCTGTTCTGATCTGAAACTGCTGTGGGGGCACGTTTCTTCGGGTTGCATTTATTCGGGTGCCGGTCCGGATGGGCGGGGATTCACCGAACTGGATGCTCCGAATTTCAGCTTTCGGCAGAACAACTGCAGTTTCTATTCAGGCTGCAAGGCGTTGGGTGAGGAAGTGCTGGCGGGGCGTGAAAACTGCTTCGTGTGGCGGTTGCGGATTCCCTTCAATCATCAGGATGGGCCGCGGAACTATCTGTCCAAGTTGTTGCGGTATTCACGGTTGCTGGAAGCAACAAACAGCATTTCGCATCTGGGCGAGTGTGTGGCGGCATTTGTGGACTGCTGGCAGCACCACGTGGCTCCGGGAATCTACAATCTGACCAACCCCGGGTCCGTGACGACCAGGCAGGTGTTTCAGGCGATCAGTGACAGTGGTGTCAGCGACCGAAAGGCCAGCTTTTTTGAATCTGAGCAGCAGTTTATGAGTGTGGCTGCAGTGGCTCCGCGTTCCAACTGCGTACTGGATGTGACGAAGGCCCTGCAGGCTGGACTGCAGTTGCGACCTGTGGAAGAAGCGATCGCTGATGCGCTGCGAAATTGGCAGTGGGAAAAACGCTGAATTCAGTTTGCTGCGTCACCGTAGCGTGGGCTTTAGCCCGCGACGCCGACCTAAACCGCCTGCATCACCCCACAAAGGTAGCCCGAGCATTCCTGCTCGGCCCAATTGTCGAACAACACAAATGAATCAAGTGGCACACGCCACCGTAGCGTGGGCTTCAGCCCGCGGCGCCGACCTAAACCGCTTGCATCACCCCACGAAGATAGCCCGAGCATTCCTGCTCGGCCCCATCCTTGAAGAACACTGGGTTTCCAGTCACTGTACGATAGCGAAAGCCGAAGCGACAAATCTTCGTTTTCATGCCCCATCCCATCGACCGCTCGCTGAACACAAGCAGGACACTTGAAGTTGCAGACATTACTGGTCACCGGCGGTGCCGGGTTCATTGGCAGCTGTTTTGTGCGGCGGGCAATTGATCGCGGCGATGTGCGGATCATCAATCTGGATCGGCTGACGTATGCCGGAAATCTGGATTCTGTGCCTCCGGAAAGTGATCGGCACGTGTTTGTGCAGGGCGATATCGGTGATCGCACGCTGGTTCGGAATCTGCTGCTGCAGCATCAGCCGGCGGCGGTGGTGAACTTTGCGGCGGAGTCGCATGTGGATCGTTCGATCGATGGTCCGCTGGCGTTTGTTGAAACAAATGTGCTGGGGACCTGCCGGATGCTGGAAGAGGTCCGTGGCTGGTACGTCGGGTTGTCGGCGGAGCAGCAGAGGATGTTCCGATTTTTGCATGTGTCCACGGATGAGGTTTATGGATCGCTGGGGGCCGAGGGTTTATTTACGGAAACCACGCCCTATTCGCCCAACAGTCCGTATTCGGCCAGCAAGGCGGCTTCTGACCATTTTGTGCGAGCTTACCAGCATACGTATGGCCTGCCGGTCCTGATTACGAACTGTTCGAACAACTATGGTCCGTATCAGTTTCCTGAGAAGCTGATACCGCTGATGATTCTGAATGCGATCGAGGGGCGTCCTTTGCCGGTGTATGGCGACGGTCTGAACGTGCGTGACTGGTTGTATGTGGAAGACCATTGTGCGGCCATCGAACTGGTGCTGCAGCGTGGCGTGGTGGGAGAGTGTTACAACGTAGGGGGCAATAACGAGCAGACGAACATTGCGATTGTGAAGCAGATTTGTGGTTTGGTGGATCGTCTGTGTCCCGGTCTGCCGCATGGTGCCTGTGAATCGCTGATTCAGTATGTGCGGGATCGACCGGGTCACGACCGTCGTTATGCGATCGATGCGACAAAGATTCAGTCCGAACTGGGAT